>CAZLCK010000022.1:0-17889 GCA_964558235.1 uncultured Coriobacteriaceae bacterium | reverse complement strand
AAAGTTTCGGTTGCCAAATAGATAAAATATACGCGCCAACCGCCGGTTATACTGCCAAAGTAGTTTGACGGGCAGGGGAGGCGCTGATATGATGTTCGTTCGTGTCTAACTGACAAGATTTATTAACAGATCGTTTGAACTGTTTGAAGGGTAAATAATATGTATGCTGTAATTCGTACAGGTGGTAAGCAGTACAAGGTTTGCGAGGGAGATGTCATCGACATCGAAAAGCTCGATGGAAACATTGGAGACAAGGTCGAGTTTGAAGTCCTCTTTGTCTGCAATGGCTCTAAGATCATTGCTGATCCAGCTGCTGTCGCCAAGGCAAAGGTAACTGGTGAGATCGTCGAGCATTTCAGGGGCGAGAAAGTTATCGTCTTTAAGTTCAAGAAGCGCAAGAACTACAAGAGGACTCAGGGACATCGCCAAGATCTTACAAAGGTTCGCATTACTTCCATTAAGTCAACTAGCCGTTCTAGGAGGAAGGCCGAGCCAACCGAGGAAGTTGCAGAGCCTGTAGCCGAGGCCGCTGAGTAATACAAACTATTTACCAATTGAAGCTTACGATTTACGCATTAATATAATAAGCCCGTATTTTGGATGATAGAAAACATCTAGCTGCAATAGGTTTGCAGCATATGAGAGATATAGAGTGAGGTAGTTAAAATGGCACATAAGAAGGGACTTGGTTCTTCGCGAAATGGTCGCGATTCTCATGCCAAGCGTCTTGGCGTCAAGCGTTTCGCAGGCCAAAGAGTAAATGCTGGTACCATTTTGGTGCGCCAACGTGGAACACATATTCACCCAGGCGAGAATGTTGGACGTGGTAGAGATGATACACTCTTCGCACTAAAGACAGGTGTTGTTGACTTCACTCGTGGCCAAAAGCGCCGAGTTCACATTCGAGCGATCGAGGACTAATTTAGGTAATTTAGGTCATAAGGTTTAACTAAGGGTTTAACGCTTAAATTTGTCCTATTTGGATAGCCTCTTAGCTGCTTATTTTGAGAGTTAAGATGTTTATAGAAGTGCGAAAAGCTAGTAAAGAGTCCCATCTCTGTGGCGTAAATGCTAGAAGACGGGGCTCTTTTTGTATATTTTGATCTTTGTTGGATCTTATAGGAAAATGTGCGCCCGATTTTGATCTCTATTGGGGCTATAGCAGGCGACTGTGTTACTTGCGCAGGCGATCGTGCCACTTGATCGTGCTGCTTGTATAGGCGATCATGCCACTTGGCCGTGCTACTTGTGCAGGCGACTGTACTGCTTGTTAAACAACTATTTGGGAGGGTTTTGAAAGGTGTTTATAGACCAGTCACATATCTTCGTAAAAGCCGGAGATGGCGGAGCTGGGTGTATGTCATTTAGGCGAGAAGCGTATGTTCCAAAGGGAGGCCCCGATGGTGGAGATGGTGGCCGTGGTGGAGATATCATCCTTAGAGCCGACAAGGCTGTCTCGTCTTTGATCGATTATCGCTTTAAACATCATTTTAAAGCCCAGCGAGGAACTCACGGTAAGGGCTCTAAGATGGATGGAGCACAAGGCGAAGATTTAATCCTAAAAGTCCCGCTAGGAACGATAGTTCGCGAGTATGATGTGGATACAAAAGAGGCTGGCAATATTATTGCGGATCTAACTGTTCATGGCGAAAGTATTGTCGTTGCCAAAGGTGGACAAGGTGGTCTTGGAAATACCCATTTTGTTACTCCAACGCGCAGAGCTCCCGCGTTTGCTGAGCTAGGTGAGCCGGGTGAGGAGTGTTGGATCGAGCTTGAGATGAAGCTAATGGCCGATGCAGCTCTAGTTGGAATGCCCTCAGCTGGAAAATCTTCGCTTATTGCAAAGATGAGTGCTGCGCGCCCAAAGATCGCTGACTATCCATTTACGACACTAGTGCCTAACCTTGGAATGGTTCGCTCGGAGGAGTATTCGTTTGTTGTTGCAGATGTTCCAGGACTCATTGAGGGAGCAGCCTCGGGCAAGGGACTAGGGCATGAGTTTTTGCGCCACATCGAGCGCACAGCTCTGATCATCCACGTTGTTGATATGACTGGCTCTTACGAACAGCGTGACCCAGTAAGTGATTATGAGATTATCAACAATGAGCTGGCTTTGTACGCAAGCGAGCTGGCCGATCGTCCGCAGATTGTTGTCGCAAATAAGATGGATATGTCGGGTTGTGAGGATGCTTTGAAGCGCCTAAAGGAGCGCGTGAGGCAGCAGGCCATAGAGGCAGCAGGCGGTGATGAATTTGCTGATAGTGTTGCGCAAACAAAGGTATATGAGATTTCGGCCTTAACAGGCCAAGGTGTGCCGAGTTTGATCGCAGCTGTTGCTCAAAAGGTACATGAGCTTAGAAGTGCTCAAGAATCTACTGGCGATGAAACAATCTATGAGCAAATTTGGGAGCATAAGCGTCAGGAACGCGATCGCGCATTTGAGATTAAAAATCTTGGCGGTGGAGTCTTTGCTGTTGAAGGCAAGCAGGCCGAGCGCATCGTTATCCAGACGGAGTGGGATAATGATGAAGCGGTTGATTATATGGAACGCAGGCTAAAAAGACTCGGTGTTTATAGGGCTTTAAGTGAGGCCGGCGCGCAAAATGGAGATGAGATAAGGATTTTAGGTAGAGCTTTTATCTATCAAAATGAAGATTGGAATGATGGCGAGCCAGATGACTCGGAGGTGTAATGCGTGAGCGAAAATATTAACGAGCAAGATCTTCCACGGACAGTGGTTGTTAAGATCGGCACCTCAACTCTTATCGATGCAGATAGGCGTTTAAAGATCGATTTTTTGTACGATTTGGCTAGACAGATTAACGATCTTCGTGAGCTTGGCGTGGATGTTGTAGTTGTCTCTTCTGGAGCTATTGGAGTTGGGCTTAGGCGACTTCGTATTTCGCAGCGTCCCGACGATATTCCAACTTTGCAAGCGGCCGCTGCGATTGGCCAAGTTGAATTATCTAGCAAATATGATGAGGTCTTTTATCACTATGGAATTCAGCTTGCGCAGGTGCTTTTGACTCGTCATGAGACCTCTGATCGCGAGTCATATCTTCGCGCGCGAGATACTTTAGAGAAGTTATTGGAGCTTGGAGTTGTTCCTCTAATCAACGAAAATGACACAATCTCTGTTGATGAGATTCGTTTTGGTGATAATGACACTCTTGCAACTCTTGTCGCAACCATGATAGGCGCAGACTTGGTGATCTTGCTCTCTGATATCGAGGGTCTCTACACCGCTGATCCTCGTAAAAATGAGGATGCAAGGCTGTTAGAACATGTTGGGGCTATAACAGATGAGCTCTACGAAGCAGCTGGTGGATCGGGTAGTACATATGGATCTGGCGGCATGATCACAAAGCTAAAGGCCGCACGTGTACTTTTAGCTGCGGGAATCCCAATGGTGATTTGTCAAGGCAGTCGTCCAAATGTTGTTAAAGATATTGTCACCGGCAAACATATCGGAACGCTTTTTAATATGGAAGAAAAATCCAAGCATGCCAACGCTCGCAAACTTTGGATTGCTCTAGGTTCGGGATCTAAAGGCTCTGTAACAATAGATTCTGGGGCTGTTCAAGCTCTGCGCACTAAGGGTGGGTCGCTTTTGCCGGTTGGAATTTGTGACGTTAAAGATGATTTTGATTGTGGCGATCCAATTAATGTTTTTGATCAGCTTGGGAGCTTAGTTGCAGTTGGACTTGCTAGAATCTCTTCTAGTGATTTAAAAAAGGTTATGGGATTGAATTCGCAAGAGATCTCTAAGCTTGATTTGATCAAAGGTTATAAGGATTGTGTTGCGATACATCGTGATGAGATGGTTGTCTTTTAGTTTGGTGTTTATAAGGAGACAAAGATGGCAGATAACAGATCTGAGGTTCTAGAGATTGCATTGAAGGCCAAAGAGGCTTCTGAAAAGCTAGCTAAGTTGGACTCTTCGATAAGAAATGGTGCACTTGAAGCTATGGCTAGAGCTTTGGTGGAGCATGCCGATGATATTGTTGCGGCGAATGAAAGAGATATGAAGCGTGCTCAGGCCGATGGGATGAGTCCATCTTTGCAAGACCGTCTGCTTTTGACCAAGGAGAGAATAGAGGATATAGCCTCAGCGTTGCGCGAGCTTATTGCTGAGAGCGATCCTATAGGAGAGGTCATCGAGGGACGCGTTTTGGCTAGCGGAATTCAGTTGAGTCGCGTTAGAGTACCTCTTGGCGTTGTTGCGATGATCTACGAAGCGCGCCCAAATGTCACTGCCGATGCTGCCGGACTTTGTATTAAGACTGCGAATGCCTGTATTTTGCGCGGCGGATCTGCTGCAATCGATACAAATCTTGCTATGACAAAGATTCTTGCTGAAGCTGCAAAGAGTGCGGGCTTGCCACAAAATTCCATCCAATCAATCTCTACAACAGACAGAGCTGCCACAACCGAGCTTATGTCTTTACATAACCTTATCGATGTTTTGATTCCACGTGGTGGTCATTCGTTAATTCAAAATTGCGTTAACAACTCCAAAGTTCCAGTAATCGAGACCGGCACGGGTAATTGTCATGTCTATATTGAGAAGTCGGCCGACATCGATATGGCAAGAAAAATTATTATCAATGCCAAATGCCAGCGCCCTGGAGTTTGCAATGCTTGCGAGTCTATCCTGATAGATTCATCGATTGCTGAAGAGGCACTAAAGCCAATCATTTCAGATCTTGTTGAAAATGGCGTAACAATTCATGGCGATAAGACTACCCAACAGGTCGCTCATGACCTAGGAGTCGACTCAAGCATGATTGTGGAGGCTACTGAGGAAGATTGGGCTACGGAGTATCTCTCTTTAGACCTCTCGATTAAGTGTGTTAGTGGTGTTGATGAAGCGATTTCGCATATTAATCGCTATGGAACAAAACATTCCGAGGCAATTATTACCTCTGAATATGAGCCTGCAATGCGCTTTACAAATGAGGTGGATGCTGCGGCTGTTTATGTGAACGCTTCTACAAGATTTACCGACGGCGGTATGTTTGGTCTCGGTGCAGAGATCGGAATCTCCACGCAAAAGCTTCATGCCAGAGGCCCAATGGGGCTAAGTGCTATGACAACTTCAAAATATGTCCTGTTAGGAAGTGGCCAAATCCGATGATCATCTCGGATCGTGTAGATACAGCTATTGCAGATAATCCCGATAAGGCTTTTCGAATCGGGATTATGGGTGGCACATTTGATCCGATCCATTTTGGACATTTGATCTGTGCAGAGCAGGCTCGTGAGCAATTTGCTCTAGATTATGTTGTGTTTATGCCCACGGGTAATCCTGCATTTAAAGCTGAGCATCGCGTAACCCCGGCTGAAGATCGCTTCAATATGGCTGTAATCGCTACGCGTAAAAATCCTCATTTTGATGTCAGTCGCGTCGAGGTTGAGCGCGAAGGTGTTACCTACACCTACGATACCCTGCTATATTTCAAAAAAAAGCTACCTGAGCATATTGAACTATTCTTTATTACAGGAGCGGATGCGATCACAAATCTTCTCAAATGGAAAAATCCCGATCAAATTGTTCAACTTGCGCATTTTGTAGCTGCTACTAGACCGGGATACGACTATAGCGAGCTTAGGGAGTATGTTGCAAATAGTTTTGGTTTTGCCGATAAGGTGTCGTTTTTTGAAGTACCAGGTCTGGCAATTTCGTCCACAGATTTGCGTGAGAGGATTGTTTGCGGAAAGTCGATCACGTATCTAACTCCTGTTTCTGTAGCTGATTATATTCGCACTCATAGACTCTATCTTGATGATGAAGCCGTGGCTAATAGTGCAGGGGGATTTTCTGGAAGTGTTGCATGTGGAATAGATGGAAGCAACAGCCCAAGCCATCAAGAAGAAACGGGTTTTAAGGGAAATGTTACATGCGGAATAGATGGGAGCAATAGCTGATGCTTAAGGATTACGATAATCTAATTTTTTCTCCAAGCGATATTCCAGATATTCCCATTGAAAACATAGTTGAGGATTTAGCCGAAGGACTTTCTGAGCGCGATGCCGCTTTTATGCTTGAGGCCGCAAAAGAGCTAAAAAATCGTCTATCAGAAAGACGCTTCGCACATTCTGTTAGTGTTGCCCAGACCTCAAAGAGGCTTGCCAAGCTCTATAAGGTGGACGTTTCGATTTGCACACGTGCTGGCTTAATCCACGATTGGGATAAGCGTTTTCGCGGTGAAGATATGTTTGAAAGAGCGCACGAACTTGGCGTAGAGCTTCCAGATGGCTTTGAGAATATGGAGCCTTTAATTCACTCGCTTACGGGCGCTGCTGCTATTAAAAAGAGATTTCCCGATATTGAGCCGGAGATTTTACAGGCTGTTGCTAGACATACATCTGGAGCAATAGATATGCAAGATGCTGATATGGTTGTCTATATCTCCGACATGATTGAGCCAACTCGTGGGTTTGAGAGACTTGAGCCTTTGCGTGAGATGGTGGGAAAGTGCACTTTAAAAGAGCTGTTTTCGGTATGCTTTAAGTCGACTATCCAACATTTAGTTGAACATGAGAGATTTTTACATCCAGAGTCGGCAAACATTTGGAATGCCTACGTTGGACATCGCCCGAAGTAGCGGGAAGCATCAAGAAGCATCAAGAAGCTCTGCTGCGCCATCCCAACAACAAGGATGAGTTTGCTATAACGAATATCGACCCAGCATTGTGGACAAGTGCTCCAAGGACTGGATTGAGTATTCCGATTATCGCTAATACAATCGCTACGAAGTTTAGGATAAGCGAGAAGGCCATGTTGTATTTTATAGTCACCATCATCCTGCGAGAGAGTCTTAGCAGATGGGGGAGTTGTGTAATATCATCGTCGACCAACACTATGTCTGCAGCATCTACCGCGATATCACTTCCTATAGCTCCCATTGCGATTCCAACATGGGCGGTTTTAAGAGCTGGCGCATCGTTGATACCGTCGCCAATCATACAGACCTTGTTACCTTCGGCTTCTGACTCAGATATATAGGTCATCTTATCTTCCGGAAGGCAGCTCGATCTTATCTCCGATATATCTATTGCTGATGCTATTGTTAGAGCAGCTCTTTCATTATCTCCTGTTAGAAGTATCGGTTCGGCTCCTGCTTTTCTTATACCCAATATTGTTTCAGGGGCATTTGGGCGCAGTTCATCGGATAGCGACAATAGCCCTGCTAATTTTCCATCGACGGCGACCAATACCACGGTCGATCCTGTCTCCATGGCCGATCTTGCCATCTCGTGTGCTACATCTGGGACAACAACATCATGCGATTTGAGTAGTGATGTGTTTCCTGCAAGTATCTTTTGTTTACCGCATGTAGCTACTACACCCATTCCTGGTATCATTTCAAACGATTCTGCTAGTTCGACTGTTTTGTTCGCGCTTTCGACGATTGCCTTACCTAGTGGGTGTTCAGAGCGTGATTCTGCGCTAGCAGCTAGAGTTAATACATCATCTGGGGAAAGCGATGTATCAAGACTTTCAACGTGGTCAACTACTGGCTTGCCATATGTAAGCGTCCCAGTTTTGTCGAATGCTATTTTTGAGACCTGAGCGACTCTTTCAAGAGCATCGCCCTCTCTTACTAAAAATCCATGTTTGGTAGAGTTGCCAATAGCTGCCATAATTGCGGTAGGGGTAGCTAGAACTAAGGCGCATGGGCAGAATACGACCAATATAGTGACCGCTCTGATGATCTCGCCAGTAGCTAGCCAGGTAATTGCTGCAGAAGTTAGAGCAGCTACAACGATCCACGTGGCCCACCTGTCGGCAACTCCTACGATCTTGGCTTTGCCAGCGTCGGCAGATTGTACGAGCTTGATCATTCTTTGGATAGAGCTATCCTCGCCAACCTTTGTTGCTTTCATATCGAATGCGCCATATTGGTTGATAGTTCCTGAGAGAAGATCGTCTCCAACCCCCTTGTGCACAGGCATCGACTCACCTGTCATAGCTGCCTGTCCCACCATCGTAGATCCAGAGACTACCACTCCGTCAACCGGTATAGTTTCACCGGGGTTGACTCTCAAGATGTCGCCAACCTGTACTTCTTCAGCATCTACAATTCGCTCACCATTCTCATCGATTATGCGTGCAGTTCTAGGAGTGAGATGGACTAATTTTTCGATCCCTGCTCTAGCACGGGCAACGGTTAGATCTTCGAGAAGAGCCCCTAGTTGCATGATGAATGCAACCTCGCCAGCGGCAAAAACTTCTCCGATCACTACCGAAGCGATAAGCGCGATAGAGACCAAAACGTCCGCTTTGATGTCAAAACGAGTGATGAGTCCGATTATAGCTTCAATAACAATCGGTAGACCACAGAGCACTATAGCAATCCAAGCAAGATTAAATGGCACTTGCGGCCATCCGAATATGCTACAAAGCAGTGCTATGCCTGAGATTATTAGGAAGACGACATCGCGTTTGGTTCCGCCCCATTCGAGAATTTCTTCGAGTTTTTCCATCTGTACCCCTAAGTCGAAAAACTTTTATGGAAATGAAATATACCCATAGGGGTATAGGTTGTCAATGAATAAATTAAACATATGAGCATGTGTTTAATTAAGAGGAGTGGCTTTGTCGATAAGTGGAATGATCTGGGCGTTTCGCACAACCAAAGTTGTGGGGTTCTTTATTTGAAGCCGTGGGTTTTGTCGTGAGTTTTTGTCACCTGCAATGGGCTTAAAACGAAAGTGATAAAAATGAATAAAAGGCTATAAGCTTATGAGGGTTTTTAATTCATGTTTGCGAATCGCTCTACAGCCTTTGTGAAGTTGGCGATGGTTTGGTCGGCATCACCATGTTCAAGGCCGTCGCGGACACAATGCTTAATATGGCCTTCCAATACGAGCTGGCCACATTTATGTAGAGCCGATTTAGCTGCGTTTATTTGAGCAAGTATATCTTCACATGGGACATCCTCATCAACCATGCGATTTATCGCTTGAACCTGCCCAATAATTTTGCTCAATCTTCTGTGTAGATTATCAGCATCCATGCACTGTCTCATGGCCTCAACCTCTTGTTTAATTATCCAGCACTACCAATTTCAGACATATGCCCAAATGCCTTTGAAATGTCCAAATGGACATATATCATAACAAGAAAAATATTATTTGTCCTTGCTGTCTTTAATCCAAAGAATGTCTAAGCTGGGGATTCCTAGACTGCACGAGGTCTCACGAGGTCTCTTTTCAATTGTGGCGACATTCAAAAATATGAGGTAGTGGTTAGATGAATGAAACCCCCGAACATAACAGATTGGTAATTACGACAGGTGTGGCAGTTTTATTTGCGATCGCTGCAGGAATTGCCGTTAGTAATCTCTATTGGGCGCAACCTCTGCTAGCTCAAATTGCAACTGAATTCGGAGTCGATTCATCAACCGCAGGCTTTTTAGTAACAGCTACCCAGATTGGATATGCTGTTGGAATTTTATGCCTTGTGCCGCTAGGGGATAAGGTCAATCGACGCAAAATGCTAGTGATCGTTTTGCTCGCAAATGTGATCTGCCTTTTGGCCTCCGCTCTAGCTCCAACGATGCTTTTTTTGGCCTTTGCATTTTCAGCTGTTGGGTTTTCAACTGTTGCAGGACAAGTTCTTTTGCCAATGGTAGGCGATCTAGCAAAGAGTTCTGAACGCGGCAAGATGATAGGCATTGTAACTTCGGGTATCACCATAGGCATTCTTTTTGCGAGAATAATAAGCGGTGCGATTGCAGAATTTGGTAGCTGGCGTACAGTCTATATAATGGCACTTGTTCTAAATTTGGCACTGACAGTAGTGATTTTTAAGGTTATTCCAAGTCAAGCGCCAAGACCAGGGCTTTCATATCCCAAACTTATAGCCTCTGTGTTTTTAAATATTGCACGCTTAGCGCAGATGCGTCGCATACTTTTGATTCAAGGCTGTGGGTTTTTGGTCTTTAATCTATTTTGGACTTCAGTTACATTTCTACTTTCCAGCACACCATATGGCTACAATACATTTCAAATTGGTCTTGTGAGTTTAGCTGCTCTTACTGGTGCTCTCATTTCAGCGAGTGTTGGAAAGTTACAAGATAAGGGCGTTGGCGTGCCAGCTCTTGGTATATTTCTCCTGGTCGCTCTTATTGGAATGGTTGTTGCAGTTTTTTCAGCGACGTCGCTTGTTTTTATAGTTGTTGCTGCTGCAATTATGGCTATTGGTTTTCAAGGTATGTCAATCCTAGATCAGAGCATGCTATTTACACTAAATCCCGAGGCTAGGAGCAGACTTAATACTGCCTATATGGTTAGCAACTTTATCTTTAGCGCGATTGGCTCTGCACTCGCTTCATCAATTTGGCGACCATTTGGATGGACAGGCGTATGCTTAGTTGCCTGCGCTGTGTTTGTAATTGCGATAGTGATCTGGTTTTTCTCTAAAAAGATGTTTAGCGATATCAAAGGATGAAAATGATCGCAGTTGCATTTGAGGCCGGTGCTAAAACCAAACTTACTACTTCGGACTCATTTGGATTCATTTGTTTAGAGCTTAATGCTTAGGACTCGCTGACTAGAACTTACTGCTTAGAGCTTACATATCCGTGATCGATTGTGATAATGCAGTGTGCATCGGGGTATTTTGCATGTATTAAATCAGTAAGCTGATCGATCAAGGTGTGCTCATCGATCTTCGAACCTACTGGAATTAAGCAATCGAAGAGTATATTTGTATGTTTTTTGCCTAGGACAGTACGTAAGTCATGAATTGAAAGACTTTCATCGATCAAACGGGCCTGCTCTTCGACCCAGTGTCTTAAGTCATTAACAGCCGGGTCGTTTGTCACAATTGGATCGTAATGAAGCGTAACGATCAGGCCATCCTCATATTTAAAATCCTGCTCAATATTGTCGATAATATCATGGCTTTCCATTGGCTCAACATCTGCAGACATTTCAACATGTGCACTAACAAATTGCGCACCAGGACCATAGTCGTGAACCATTAGATCATGAGTTCCTAAAACTCCTGGATATGACATGATTTTGTTATGGATGTGTTGTACTTGGTCAGGATCTGGAGCACGTCCAAGCAATGGATCGATTGTATCTTTTACAAGGCCAATCCCACTCCATATTACAAAGATTCCAACTGCAAGTCCTGCCCAGCCATCGAGGTTGAATTCAGCATAGAAGGAGATAATCGCACAAATTAAAACTGCTGTGGTTGAGATTACATCGTTTCTAGAGTCTATCGCTGCAGCTCGAAGTGTCTCCGATGAGATTTTTTTGCCAACAGATGAGTTAAAAAATGCCATCCAAAGTTTGATCAAAATCGAGATGAGAAGTACCAAAACAATTGTGAGATTAAATGTAGTTTGAGTTGGATTGATGATTTTTTCTATTGAGGATTCAATGAGCTCAAACCCGATAACTACTACAACGATTGCAACGATAAGTCCCGCTAGATATTCATATCTACCATGGCCATAGGGGTGTTCTGGGTCGGCTGGGCGAGAGGCGAGTTTAAACCCAAGCAGGCTAAGCACATTGCTGGAGGCATCTGAGAGGTTGTTAACAGCATCTGCAACTATGGAAACTGATCCACTCAAAAAACCGATAGCACCTTTGCTAAAACATAAAAAGATATTGCAGATAATTCCAACAATTCCAGCGAATTGACCATAGCGATTTCGAACAATGGAATCGCTTGTATCTTCGTAATTTTTTACGAAATGTTTTATGAGCCAATTAGTCAATTCAGCCTCTTTTGCAAATAGTCTAACTATTTTTTGTTATCAGGTATTTAAGCTAACATGGCCAAAATCTTATCAAAATTATCGCGATAAAAACGATATAGGTAATATCGAGCGAACATGGCGATAGATTTTTAAAAAAAGTTTAGCGGCATTTTGTCGAACAAAAATATATTGACATCGTGTCAGTGAATAGTATCATACAAAGCAGTATTAAAGCTGACACATTGTCAGTTAGCTATCTTGTGATCTATCCCAAAGTTTTGATGAAAGGGTGATTAAGGTGATTTTGAATGAGACCTATAAGCTAAACAATGGAGTTGAGATTCCAAAATTGGCTCTTGGTACATGGCTTATCGATGACAGTCAAGTAGCTCAAATCGTTAAGCAAGCAATTGAAATTGGATATCTCCATGTTGATACTGCTCAGGCTTATGCAAACGAGCGCGGAGTTGGTGAGGGTGTTCGCATAAGTGGTGTAAATCGCGAGGATCTATTTGTAGTTTCTAAAGTTGCTGCAGAAAATAAGACCTACGACGCAGCCAAGGCGAGCATAGATCAAACTCTACAAGATATGAAAATGGATTATCTGGACATGATGATCATCCACTCACCACAGCCTTGGAAAGAGGTCAATCAAAGCGATGATCGTCATTTTGAGGGCAATATCGAGGCTTATCGGGCATTAGAGGATGCATGCAAGGCCGGAAAGCTTCGTGCTATTGGTGTTTCGAACTTTATGATTGATGATTTAAAGAATATTATCGAGCACTGCAGCGTCGTTCCTGCAGTGGATCAGATCTTGGCTCATGTCGGTAATGTTCCTTTTGATTTGGTGGAATTTTGCAATGGTAATGACATTGTTATTGAGGCCTATTCGCCAATCGCTCACGGTGAAGCAGATCGTATAGAGGGCATTAAAGAGATGGCTCAAACATACGGTGTAACGGTTGCACAGCTTTGTATTCGCTATGTTATTCAACTGGGAATGGTCGCTCTTCCAAAGACTGTAAATCCAGATCGTATGAGAGAAAATGCTTCAGTAGATTTTGAAATCTCAGCTGCTGATATGGAAATTTTAAATAGTACAGCAAAGCTTCCTGATTATGGTAAGGATTCGTTCTTCCCAGTATTTGGTGGAAAGATGTAGGTGCTGTATAAGCTTTTGAACTTAAAGATGTAGAAATCTTGCTAGTTTTTGTACTTAAGATTGAGGGAATGTCAATGTCAAAAATATTAGTTGCATACTTTTCTGCGACAGGTACTACAGCTAGAGTTGCACAAAATCTTGCTGCGGCAGCAAATGCTGATATATTCGAGATCGTTCCAGCTACTCCTTATACTTCGCAAGATTTGGATTATATGGATAGAACAAGCAGAACCTCTCTGGAGATGGATGATGAGTCTTGCCGTCCTGAGATCGCGGATACTCTTTCTAATTTGGAGAGCTACGATACAATTTTTGTTGGTTTCCCAGTTTGGTGGTATGTGGAACCGAGGATAATAGATACATTCTTGGAGTCCTATAATTTTTCTGGCAAGACAATTATTCCATTTGCAACAAGTGGAGGAAGTGGTCTTGGAGGAGCTCCTAAAAGAATGCAAGAGTGTGCTGCGGGTTCAACCGTGCTAGAGGGCAGGGTTTGCAATAGTCGCAACAATGTTGAAGGTCTTAAGGCATGGATTAATGATCTTGGACTTTAACTTTTAAGGAGTTAATTTAAATGCCGCGCATCTCCAAAGAAGAGGCACTAGCAAAAAGAAATGAGATTTTAGACGCTTGCTGCGAGCTTTATAGCGAATTTAGTTATCGCGAGATAACAATGGCGCAGATTGCAGATAAGGTCTCATTTGGGCGTGCGAATATCTATAACTATTTTCAGTGCAAGGATGAGATATTTCTTGCTCTTTTTCAGAGAGAGTATGAGTGTTGGACGTCGGAGCTCAAAGAGATTGCTTCTTTGAAAGAGACGCTTGATGATGACAAGCTTGCGATGTTGTTGGCGCAGTCTTTGGAGAAACGCGGCGATATGTTAAAACTCATGACGGTCAATCTCTATGATATGGAAGAGAATAGTCGCATAGAGGCTTTGGTGGAGTTCAAGAAGACCTTTGGTGAATCGATAGAAGCGTTGCGTGCAGTAGTAAAAAAGCATAAAAGTACGTGGGACAGCGCACGTATTCAAGAATTTATCTTTGCCTTGCTGCCATATATGTATGGAATCTATCCCTATGTTTTTATAACTGACAAACAAAAAGAGGCTATGGAGATAGCTGGGTTGCAAGGTGCTAATGAAGGGGTAGCTGGCCTGTCTTTTCCAACAATAAAAAGGCTATTGTCTTGAGGTTAGATTGCTGTCCTGATGTTATTGTTTTGAGGCTCCCTACGGCTGATGCCCAGGGGATTTTCGGTTCGCTGACTGTGGCCTACTACGAGAACAAGGCGCACTCTACATCTTCACAATTAAATCCGGGGGATTTTCGGTTCGATGTTTTTTAGATTGCTGTGCCCTTGGTTGGCACAATCAGTTTAGATACATCGACACCCTCATGCTCGAGCAACCAAATCTTTCGTTTTATTCCGCCACCATATCCGGTGAGATTTCCATTTGCTCCTATTACCCTATGGCATGGGACAATAATCGAAATGGGATTATGTCCAACAGCACCTCCGGTAGCTCTGGCGCTCCAGGTGCTTTTATTGTTTTTGGTAGCGACTTTTTTGGCAATATTTCCATATGTAGATAGCTCTCCATATCCAATTTTTACCAGCTCTCCCCAAACATCTTTAGCAAATCTTGAACCTCGTGGCTCCAAGGGCAATTCAGATGCATCAGGCTTTTTATTTGAAAAATAGTCATCTAGCCACTTCGTTGTCCTTTGTAGAAGTGGATGTGTGGGATTAGTTTCAAGTGCTTCATCTATTCCATATTTAAAATATCTCTGCCCATCTAGCCATAGCCCAACAATTCCTTCATCACTACATGCAATGGTTATTTTTCCTAGCGATTCATGTGAATATGTCGTTGTGTAGAGCATCGTTTTATCTTTGGCCAGCTGGATTTGCGTTGTTTGGGTAGCTGAATTTACGTTTTTGGGTGGCTTTGTTGTTTGCTTGTCTATTTGTTATCCAGCTCAGCAACTCTTGCATTATATTGCGATAGAACTTTAGCAATGCGCTCGCTGTATTCGGGGTCTTCAATTCCCGCTTCCTTAACATCAACAAATGGAGCATCGTTCCACAAGCTCTCAATGCGATAAAGTTCGCGAGTTTCAGGTTGAAAAACATGTACAACAATGTCACCAAAATCTAGCAAGATCCACTGCGCATCATCTTCGCCCTCGCGACCAAATGGCTTTATCCCAGCTTTCTCTAGCAGTTTCTCTTCAATTTCGTCTGCAATCGCTGAAACCTGTCTATCATTTTGACCTGTTGCTATTACAAAATAATCAGTTACTAAAATCAGTTCTCCAACTTGCAAAATGACTATATCAGTTGCTTTTTTACTATCTGCTGCAGCTGCCGCAATCAAGGCGTGTTCTTTTGATGTCAATTGTTCTCACTCTCTAATTTTTTGGCGGTAGTCTTTAGCTTTTCTTACGTGCCTGAACCATTATTTATTCTCATCCTTATTAGCAGAATTGCTGAGTTTGATTTGTATTTCAGGCACTGCAAGAAGCGAGCATTAATACACTTTTAATTATAAGTTAAATATCATCAACGGGTTCAATAAGAGTATCTCTATCATCGATGCTATGACATTGAGTAAAGCAGGAGACTTGTCTTACCGATCCTCTTTCGTTATGGCTTGAAACTCCTTGATCAGGTTGTCGGCGGCATCCTGTTGAGGGTATGCAGGCATCCGGCAGACTCCGCGAGCGGCCCTGACGAGCTTGCCCGCCTACAATGGGCACAAACAATCACTCGACACACCATTCGGAGATTTTTGCGACAGTGTCGCGAAAATCTACGCACCTCTTAGATAATTCGTCAGTCGCAACTAACACATTAGGTGCAAGCGAGTTCTTATCAATTCGTTAGTTGCAACTATTCCCACTCAACTGCCTATTGTTCTTGTGCGATTGCTGCAGGTACTTGTCAAGTGTCATTCCAGCTATAACCCGATACTTGCAAATCGGAGGCTATCAAGAAGTTGCCTTCGTGCGTTCGGGTCTTCTTGTGCTCAAAAAAAGATAGCTGTATATAATAAGTTAGCTTATACTAACTATCTGATTTGCTCCCAAGTGAAAGGGCTGGATGTGGACTGGACGCGCACCATCTTGGACGGGCTCGTTATGGCGGCCTATTTCAACCTGTTTGCTGCGGCGGTAGCACTGTATAAACCCCGGCTGATGTTTCCCTGCTATCCGCCTGCCATCATCAAGGCGGCAAAGAGTCCGCCGACAAAGGATGAAAACCGTTTTTACTGGCTTTGGATTTGCTTTGGGGAGTTACTGCCCCTCCTTCTTTATGGCGCTATCAGCACCGTGGAGGGCGGAACAACAGAATTCTGGCATTTGGCCCTGACGGGATATATCCAGTGGATGATTATCAACTTCTGCGATCTGTTCTTTTTGGATGTCTGGCTGATACAGAAAAAAGCGAAACATCGATTTGTTATTCCAGGAACTGAAGGGCATCCCGGCTATGAGTTCAAAACTTGGATGAAAAGCTACGCTTTGCCGGAGCATCTGCTCCAATGGCCGCTTTTATTGTGCCCGCTTATGGCGGCAGCCCAGGCGGGATTGTGTCTGTTGCTACAAGCAATATGATGATAAGGAGATGGTTTAAATGAAACAAAATCAAGTCCGGCAAAAAGAGATCTGCCTTGGAACCCATGGGGAAAATTACGGAAGCTGGATGTCAAACCCCGTTTTCTATGTGGTAGGTGCCCTTTTGGCGCTGTCCATAGTGCTGGCTGTGCTGTCATTTATGACATTTCATATCACGGCGCTTGGTGTGGTGTTCGTGATCGTCGCGGTGGTTTTGCTGGCGCTGCTTTTGTGGTGTGCTTGGATACGACAGCAGTATGCATTTGGGGGTGGCGGCATGATGGATAAAACCCACATAGTCGTTCTTTCCCATCTGAATTTTGACGGGCAAGGACAGCTTTTGGAAGTGGGATGTGGCTCCGGGCCTTTGTGCATCCGGGCAGCTCTGATGTGGCCTGAGGCAAAAGTAACGGGCATTGATTATTGGGGATCAGACTTCGGCTACAACCAGGCAATGTGTGAGAAAAATGCTGCCAGTGAGGGTGTTGGCTTTCGGTGCGTGTTTCAGCATGGGGATGCTAGAAAGCTGGACTTCCCGGACGAAAGCTTCGACGCTGTGGTGAGCAACTATGTCTATCACAACATCATGGGTTCGGATAAGCAGGCCTTGCTGCTGGAGAGCCTGCGGGTGCTGAAGAAGGGCGGCGTGTTCGCCCTCAACGACGATATGAAACCCAAGATGTACGGGGATATGGAGGCCTTTGCCCAGAAGCTGCGGGACATGGGCTATGAGGATGTGCGGCTTATCGATACAGCAACGGAGGCATTTGGTTCCCGCCGCCGGGCGGCCATGATGATGCTGGGCGACTCCCGGATGCTGGTGGGCCGCAAATAGAGGGGGAAGGGGGGACTCCATGACGCTGGAAGAATTTCGCCGGGTTTATCCCACCGTCACCTTCACGCTCAGCGGCGGGAAACCCTTTACCTATCGCTACTATCAAAATCCGAATGCAAAAGCTACGCTGGTTCTGCTCACGGGCGGCATTGGACTGTCCGACCTGTTCTACAAGCACTTTGACCGGTTTGCCGGGGATTTTTCGGTGCTGACCTTTGACTATCAGCTCCAGTTCAGAGACAACGGCGAGTTTGCCGACGCCGTGGCAGAACTGCTCCGCTATCTGGATGAAACGGTCTGGCTGGTAGGCCAGTCCCTGGGCGGCGTAGTGGCTCAGGTCATCGCCTCCCGCCACCCGGACGTGGTAGATGGGCTGGTTCTCTCCAACACCTGCTCACTGTCCGGCAGCATGAGCGAAGCTGGGTATCAGGATCTGATGAAGATGATCGAAAGCCAGCGAAAGTTCAAAAAGTGGCTTACTGTCCTGCCGTTTTCGCTCATCAAGCGAATGATGAGGTGGGCGGTAATGAAAAAGAA
>CAZLCK010000021.1:4422-23944 GCA_964558235.1 uncultured Coriobacteriaceae bacterium | reverse complement strand
TAAGCACGAATGAAAATCTTAGCAGCATTTTTTTGCTTTGTCACATCTTGATGCTGTTTTTACCCCTTACAAAGCGTGTAAACGGTCTATCTGGTATTTTTAGTAACTTTCCATACTTAGTTTTCCTAGGGGTGCCTATGTTTGAGAAGCTGTCTTTGATGTTTTTTCGAAACTTTTCACTCCGCGCCACCACAACTCATCACGATTTACTTTTTTATAACTTATGATTTGCCAAAGAGTTGATCCAGCACTGCAACAACCTCTTTTGCTACCTCGATTGGAATCCCTTTGACCTGAGCAATGCGCTCAGCGCTTTGTCCTACCATATTTTTGACTGAACCAAACTCCTTAAGCAAAGCTTTTTTCCGCTTTGGACCAAGCCCTACTACATCGTCTAAAACAGAAGCTGTCATAGCCTTACCACGAAGCTTTCTGTGGTAAGTAATTGCAAAGCGGTGTGCCTCATCTCTAATATTTTTCACAAGATAGAGAGCGGCAGATCCAAGCGGCAAGATAATCGGATCGTCAGACCACGTAACAAAAAGCTCTTCATCAGACTTTGCTAGTCCAACAAGTGGAATATCTGGCAAACCCATCTCCTGCAGCTGACGCGACACAGCATTTAGCTGAGGCTTTCCCCCATCTAAAACTATGAGATCGGGCCTTTTTGCAAAGCGAACATCTGCGCGATTTTTCTCAGAAAAACGTCGCGATATGGTCTCTGCCATCATTGCAACATCATTGGATTCTAAAGATTCCATCTTGATTCTGAAACGCCTATACTGCGATGAATCAATTCGACCAGAAGTAAAAACAACCATAGATGCAACCGAATAACGGCCATGGATAGTAGAGATGTCATAGCACTCGATTCGCATCGGTGGATCGGGCAAAGCTAGGGCACTTTCTAATTGGAGCAGTGCATCATTGATGCGAGCCTCGTCATAGCGCGTGCGAATCTTAAATCTCGATAATGAATGCATCGCGTTTTTATTGGCCATCTCCAAAAGATCATGACGCTCACCACGCTGTGCAACTTTGATCCTGACCTTTGCACCATGTACAGAGGCAAGCTTAGTTGTAAGCCATTTCTCGATTGTTTCGCAATCTCCGATTGGCTGTGGGATTATCACCTCGCGTGGAATGTCAGAGGTGTCATCATAATATTTGATCAAAAATGTCTCGACCAAATCTTCCCAAGGAACATCTCTACCCTTATCGAGGATGAACTCGCTCGTATTGATTATGACTCCCTCACGAACTTGAAACACATTTACGCCTGTAATAGTCTCTTCGCGAGCAAATCCTATGACATCGCAATCCACATCTGAACTAAGTACGACATGTTGTGAAGACTGTAGGCTTTTTACGATTGAGATGCGATTTTTTATTCTGGCAGCCTTTTCAAAATCAAGATCTTGCGCGGCAGAGTGCATCTGCTCGGTTAGCATCGAGATGAATTCTTTACGCTGTCCAGATAAAAACTTCTCAACTTTCTCAATATTTTGGGAATATTCTTCTTCGGTGCATGCACCACAACATGGCCCTGGCCCAAGACCTACGGTGTAATCAAAACAGGGTTTACTATCCGCATCCGCTACATAATATGGGTCTTTTTCAATCTGACGCTTTAGCGCACGATACCTATCACAACTCGCTGAGCAAATTGGGATCACATGTCTTAGTACATCGATCAATTTTCGCGCAGCTCTAGAATCGGTATAGGGGCCAAAGTACCTGGTAGTCTTTACATGTTTTTCACGAGTAAACTTAATTGCCGGATATCGATCTCCCTTTGTTATCGCGATAAATGGATAGCTCTTGTCATCGCGATAGTCCACGTTGTAATAGGGCTTAAATTGATTGATCAGGTTTTTCTCTAATACCAAAGCTTCGTGTTCACTCGAAGTTACAACATAGTCAAACGAAAAGACCTGCTCCATCATATAAGGGATCTTTACACGCTCATCAGTTCCACTAAGATATTGGCTCATTCTATTTTTAAGCTGCTTTGCTTTGCCAACATAGATAACCTTGCCATCGGCGTTTTTCCAAAGATAAACTCCTGGCATCTGTGGAACTTTTGCTACCTGTTCAGCTAATGAGAGTTCAGAATTATCGCGATCAAAATCGCTCGCACACGTCTTGTCGAAAGCGCCTGTGTCATAGGTCAAAGTATTATCTTCGCTTGGTATTTGGCTAGGCAATATTGCAGATCTATCGCCATGCTGTTCATCCAGATTGTCAAGCAGATCAATCATCTCGTTTTATCCAAAACTTTTTTAAGGAAAAGTCCGGTGTAGCTCTCTTCACATTGAGCGACCTCTTCGGGAGTCCCATAGACGACAACTCTACCGCCGTCACTTCCTCCCTCAGGACCCAAATCGATAATCCTGTCGGCATTTTTGATCACATCGAGATTATGCTCGATAACAACAACTGTATTACCTCTATCGACCAAACGCTGCAAAACCTCTAAAAGCTGGCGTACATCATCAAAATGAAGGCCTGTGGTTGGCTCATCTAAAACATATAGAGTTTTACCAGTCGAACGTCGCCTAAGTTCGCTAGCGAGCTTGACCCTTTGGGCTTCACCGCCAGAAAGTGTTGTAGCACTCTGTCCTAAGCGCATATAACCGAGTCCCACATCATACATTGTTTGCAACTTATTTTTAATCTGGGGAATGTATTCGAAAAAATTAAGCGCACTCTCGACGGTCATATTCAAAACATCCGCAACATTTCTGCCCTTATAGGTGATCTGCAACGTTTCACGGTTATACCTCGCTCCATTGCAAACTTCACACGGAACATAGATATCGGGCAAAAAGTGCATCTCTATCTTAAGCTGGCCGTCACCCTTACATGCTTCGCATCGTCCACCGCTTACATTAAATGAAAACCTGCCAGCCCCATATCCTCTAGCCTTTGATTCAGGAGTAGAAGCAAAGAGCTGGCGGATATCATCCCAAAGGCCAATATAAGTAGCCGGATTTGACCTTGGAGTTCGCCCAATCGGAGATTGATCGATGTCGATAACCTTGTCTATCAAATCGACGCCTTTTATCGATCTGTATTTACCCACATGCCTACGTGCATGGTTGATCTTATTGGCTAAAAGCGGTGAGAGCGTATCTGTGATAAGCGATGATTTTCCAGATCCGCTTACACCAGTGATTACAGTAAATGTTCCAATAGGGATCTTAATACTTACGTTTTTAAGATTGTTCTCACTTGCGCCAATTAGTTGAATCGATCCACGACGTGGGTTTCTGCGCTTTTTTGGAACTGGAATCTCCTTTCTGCCGCTAAGATAATCCCCTGTAATCGATTCCTTCGAAGCTTCAACGGTATCTGGAGTACCCTCGGCTACAACATGACCACCATTTTCTCCAGCACCTGGACCCATATCTATAACATAGTCGGCCGCACGAATTGTATCCTCATCATGTTCGACAACGATCACAGTATTACCCAAATCGCGCAGGTGCTTTAAAGTTTCGAGCAGTCTAGCATTATCACGTTGATGAAGACCTATCGAGGGCTCATCCAAAACATAAAGCACGCCCATAAGGCCAGCGCCGATCTGAGTTGCAAGCCTAATTCGCTGTGCTTCACCACCAGAAAGTGTCGCTGTTGGCCTATCCAAAGTAAGATAATCTAGACCAACGTCGACCAAAAACCTTAGGCGTTCTACGATCTCTTTGATGATCCTGTCAGCGATCAGCTTATCGTTTCCTTCGAGCACTAGATCGCAGAAAAAATCTAAAGATTCATCGGCCGTCATCTGGGTAACTTCATAGATATTTTTCCCACCAACGCTAACGGCTAAAATCGAGGGTTTAAGCCTAGCGCCATGACAAGTTGGGCAAGCGATCGTTGCAAAATACTCTTCGAGCTTTGCTTTGGTGTGGTCGCTCTCTGTCTCGCTATACCTATCCCAAACAAGCTTGACCAAACCCTCCCAACGATATGTCCAATGCGTATCACGGCCATCACGCGTATGATAATCGACCATCACGCGATCCTTTAGACCATACAAAAATGCCTCTTTAACCTTCTTTGGATATTTCCCAAATGGGGTGTCTAAGCTAACGCCTAAATGCTTTGCAACAGCATCAAGAATTTGCGGGATAAAATTGGAACGCATCGAAATCGCAACACAGGCTCCTTCCGAAAGCGAAAGTAGCGGATCTGGGATGATCAAATCCGGGTCGACCTCGTGTTTAAAGCCTATTCCCATACAATCAGGACATGCGCCATAAGGTGCGTTGAACGAAAAATCCCTTGGATTAAGCTCATCGATCGAATAATTATGCTCTGGGCAAGCAAGAGCTAGCGAGAAGGTCTCCTCGCGCACAACTCTATTATTTTCTCCCAAAAACTGCACAATAACAGTTCCGCCAGAAAGTACTGTGGCATTTTCGATCGCCTCAGCAAGGCGGCTTTCGATGCCAGCCTTTAAGACAATTCTGTCGGTAACAACATCGATATCGTGTTTGATATTTTTGTTCAGGGTGATCTCTTCTAAAAGATCTCTAATCTCGCCATCAACTCGCACACGAGTAAAACCCTGAGCTCTAAATCCCTCTAAAAGCTTTGTATACTCACCTTTTCGACCTTTGACAACAGGCGCCAAAACTATAATTCGTCCGGTTTTTCTAGAAGCGATAATAGCGTCGGCCACCTGATCTATAGTCTGTTTTACAATCTCACGACCACATATTGGGCAATGGGGTGCTCCAATACGCGCAAACAAAAGTCTTAGATAGTCATAGATCTCAGTTACTGTCCCAACTGTTGAACGTGGATTTTTTGAAGTAGTCTTTTGATCGATCGAAACTGCAGGAGAAAGTCCTGTAATCGAGTCAAGATCGGGCTTTTCTTTTTGACCAAGAAATTGTCTAGCGTATGACGATAGCGATTCAACATAGCGCCTTTGTCCCTCTGCATAGATCGTATCAAAAGCCAAAGACGACTTACCAGATCCTGAAAGCCCTGTTAAAACAACGAGTTTATCTCGCGGAATCTCAACATCTACATCTTTTAAGTTATGTTCGCGAGCTCCTTTGACGACAATGTTCTCTTGCAACTTAGGTAATTCTCCCGTATTTCCTAACTGTCCTAACTAGTAACCACTTGACCATCTTCTAGCGTTAAAGTCAAAGTTCCCACACCATCTTCGGTAGAGGTAAAAGGCACTTCGATACTATTAACACTAACAGTTACTCCAGATGGATTATCGACACTTATCGTAGCGGTACTAGTTACTGTGTAGGTAAAAGTTTGTGAACCGTCTACATCTTGATCTAGAGCAGTTGTACCATCCACATCGATTTGAACCCAAGAGCTTTGCTCTTCTGCCACTGTAACAACAAGACTAAATGAACCAGAGTCTGAAGACGAAGAGATAAGCTCCTCTAAAGCATCGGATGTTGCATCTGACAACACATTACTTGTCGAATCTGAGCCACCTGTCACTGAAACAATATTGCTAGTCTGTTCTTCGGTTGAAGCGTTAGCTTGAGCATCATCATTTTGAGAACCTGAGCATCTACCGATCAAGACAACTGCGAGAATAACTATCACGATAGCTGCAATGATTAAGATAAGACGTCTTCTTGAATTGTTCTGACGAGCTGAACGAAATCCATAAGAGCCGATGTTATTGTCGCCTATAGATGATCTAGAGCCAGCGCTTCTTGAAATGGTTCTGTCGGGTACATAGGGGCTACTTGTCGAACCAGAAGTTCTATTACGCCTTGATGTCCGACTCTGCCTTTGAGTACGTTGTCTTCTAGTTCCTGAATCTTCTAGAGAATAGTTATCTTCAAAAAAATCTCTCTCAAGGCGTCTTGAATTAGCTCGCCTGCGTTGAAAATCTCTACGATATCCGGGCTTGGCCTTATCCTCTTCCAAGGCTGTAAAATATCTACGATCTTTATCATAAGCGCGGCTATGCGATGGCACTTGCCTATCTGCAACAAACCCAACAGTGCCGGTATCGCTCTCAAATTCGTCGTAGGCTTTCAAAAATTGCAAAGTGAGTTCTGCGGGGTCTAATCCCAAAAAACGAGCATACGCACTCACTTGATTGCGAGCAAAAGCCTTGGCAGGCATCTTGTCAAAATCAGAGTTCTCCAAAGCTCTGATAATGTCAGGTCTTAATCTTATGGCGTTAGAGACTTGTTGAACTGATAGTCCGGCGCGACGCCGCCCAGCTTCCAGCTCTGCTCCATAATCAAAATCAGCCATAGCGCCTACCTTAGCAAAACCTTCCTGACATGTTTAAAAATCTTTTACAAATCTCAAACTGAAAAACAAGCTAACAAAATATACACCTATCCTATTTTAAAGCATGTCATTTTGTGCAAGAGCTTTCATACCTTCAAGCTCTTCAAGATCATCCACATAGACCTCACGTGGCTTGCTTCCATTGGCTGGACCAACGATACCCTTATCTTCGAGCATATCCATCAACCGTCCAGCACGAGCATATCCAACTTTTAGTCTACGTTGAATTGCAGAGGTCGATCCAAGATGAGAACTAACCACTATCTCAGCTGCCTTCCACATCAAATCTTCGTCTAAATCCCCTGAAGAAGAAGTTACAGATGATCCTTCCAAAACTGGTATAACAGAAGTTGTAAAGATATCTTCGTGATAGTCTGGCGTCCCTTGAGCTTTCAAAAAATCGCAGACATCGTTGATCTCGTCTTCACTAACAAAACAGCCCTGAATACGCACTGGCTTGCCAAACTCGGGCTTGCTAAATAGCAGATCTCCAAGTCCTACAAGATGTTCTGCTCCTGTTGTATCTAAGATAACACGAGAATCTATTCCAGAAGCTACGTTAAATGCAATCCTATTTGTGATGTTCGCCTTAATAAGACCGGTAATTACATTTGTTGAAGGTCTTTGTGTTGCAACGATCAGGTGAATTCCGGCTGCACGTGCAAGTTGTGCTAGACGACTAATCGAAGTCTCAACATCCTTGCCAGCAACCATCATCAAGTCTGCCAACTCATCGATCACAATCATGATCGATGGAAGATGTTCCCACTCTTCTGAGTGTTCTTCCTCACCAGATTGATCCTCTTTGTCGCCAGATAACTCTTGAGTATCCCCTACGTCATCTAAATCGACTGGCAAAGAGTCATCCTTCTCATCGCTATCTTGGCTGCTAGAACGTGCAATCTCTTCTTGGATGCGCTGTTGTTCAAGTTCGCTAATATGCTTTTTTCGCAGTTGAGAGTATTGTGTGATATTTCTTGCTCCCACCTTTTCAAGCAATCGTAGACGCCTATCCATCTCTGTAACAGCCCAGGCCAAAGTTGCTGCAGCTTTATGTGGATCTGTGACCACCGGGACAAATAGATGTGGGATGTCGTTATAAAGCGAGAGCTCGACACGCTTAGGATCGATCAAGATCATGCGTACATCTTCTGGTGTTGCTCGCATCAAAACCGACATAATCATCGAATTAATTGAGACCGATTTACCAGAACCTGTTGTTCCACCGATTAGAAGATGTGGCATCTTAGCTAGATCGGCTGTGACAGCATTGCCCTCAACATCTTTGCCAATTGCAAGAAGTAGGGGCTTGTCACCGGCTGGAGGCAAAACATCGCCTAACAAAACATTGTCTCTAGCATCATTTGGAATCTCAATTCCAACAAGACTTGTCCCAGCAATTGGAGAGAAGATTCTTACGGCCTGAGAAGCAAAGGCCAAAGCAATATCATCGGCCAAGGCAGTAATCTTATTTACTCTAACACCGCTTTGCAAAGCGACTTTAAAAAGCGTAACTGTTGGACCATGAACCCAGCCAACAACGTCACCCTCGACATTGAACTCATGAAGTGTGTCTTGAAGACGCTCAGCTAACATCCTAAGCTCTGCCTCACTAGAGACACTTTTGCTCTTTGCGCCAGATTTCTTTAAAAGCTTCATATTCGGAAGCTTGTAAGCACTTTGTTTAGCACCTGCAGCACTTTGTGCATCGGTTAAGATTGCACCAGATATAGCGGCCGCATCAGCTAGATCAGCTACACCATCCTTTTGCTTGCGTGATTTTCTTTTAGACCCTGCTTTTTTAGAGTCGCCTTGATCTTTTTCAACAAGGAAATCTACAAATGAAGTGTCGATATCGATTTCTTCGACATCTTCAATATCATCGTATATATCGTCACCATGACGTAGATCTTCAACATCAGAAAGCCTGCGAGTTTTGTGATCTTGCACTTCCTGTAGATCATCGAAATCATGACCCAAAACAGCTGTTTGTTGAGATGAATTTAAAACAGCTGTTGGAGTCTGCAAAATCGTTGTGCTTCTTGAAGACATTGCTTGAGTGGCAGGAATAAAATTTCCAGCATCAGCACCACCAACCTCAGCGTGAGCATCTCTGTGTCTTGCAGCTACTACTCCATTTGCTCCACGAGCCCTAGCATATGGAGAGTTTTCAAATTCCGGTTCCTCATACCTCTTGGAAGCCGAGTGCTTATCGAGAAGCCAATCGAAAAATCCACTGATCGAAAGTCCAACAATAATGAATGAGGCAATCAGAATAGCAACCAAGATCACACAGGCTATGATCTGCCCTACAAATCCTAAGAGTAGATATGCAATTCCATTTCCGACATATCCTCCAAAAAAGAATAGATATGCATCTTGTAGTAAGATCTGCTGATTATCGACAGCGCCTGGAGCGTTTACTGCAAAAAGTGAGATGACCGAGATAAAAAGGAGAGCCTCACCTATTGCAACTCTAGGCAAAACTATCTCTTTTCGACCTAGAAAGAAGAAACAAATTCCAAAAGCAGCGAGCAATACTGGAGCAATATAAGAACCTACACCAAACAGATTGTGCATAGTATTGGAGATCCAAACCGAAGCAATTGCATCCCCTGGAATAATTACGGCGATCATCAATATGATCGCTAGAACGATTAATACTACGCCGATAAGATCGTTTCTAATGCGCATGCTAAGAATGCTTTGACGCATCTCTGTTTGAGCACCTAGCTGACGTTTTTGCGACGAGCTTGACTTCGACTGACCACTAGATCTTTTTTGTGTTGAACTAGATGCTTTTGATGTTGAATTTTTATTTTTTGTACCAGTAGACCGTGAAGATGAACTGCCAGATGACCTGCTCTTACCAGTAGACACTTCTCTTAAGCCTCCATCTGTTGTTTTAAAGTTACGTTTAGAGGTCGGTGTATTTACTAACTACCAATTAAACCAAATTATTGCGAGCTAAGCTCACCAAATATGGCAACAAGTATAAAGTTAACGGTACATACAGGAAAAGACAGTACATACCGAAAAAGAAAATCTATTCAAAACTTTCACCCCTCCGCACATCTTTAACTGTAACCTTGCAAAAAAATCTATTTACGTTCATCGATGACGTGTTTGGTCTTTCCCATCGATCTCTCAATTGATCCAGGCGATGTAAGCTTCACATCCACACTTACCTGCAAAACTCCACGCAATTTATCACACACATGTTTGCGAAATCCATCCATCTCTTCGTAGGAATCTGAGAAGATCTCGGGTGTTACTTCTAAAATCAAAGTAAGTCTATCAAGTCCGCTTTCGTTATCAACAACCAACCTATAGTGTGCGCTTGCTCCATCAATTGTGTTAAGAACATCCTCAACTTGACTTGGAAACACATTGGTTCCACGAATGATAAGCATATCATCTGAGCGTTTGCGAACCTTCTTCATACGAGCTGTAGTACGCCCGCACTCACATTGCTGCGTAATCACATAGCTAAGGTCGTGTGTCCTATAGCGTAAGACCGGAATCGCCTGCTTTGTAAGGGTGGTGAGAACCAGCTCTCCCTCCTGCCCTTCAGGAACTGGCTCGCCAGTTTGTGGGTCGATGACCTCCCATAAGAAATGATCCTCTGCAATATGTTGCATATCCCTACAATTCAAGCATTCTCCAGAAACGCCCGGCCCCATTACTTCGGTAAGTCCATAGTTATCTGTGCAAATGATATGCATTCTGCTTTCGATCTCGTGCTTGAGCTTTGGAGGACATGGCTCACCACCAAAAAGTCCAACTCTAAGCGTACTCTTCTCCCAATCAAAGCCCATCTTTTCGCCAACTTCGCAAATATGCATCGCATATGATGGAGTTGCGATCAAAACGGTTGATTCATAATCATTGATCATCTGGATGTGACGCTCAGTGTTGCCTGAACCTGCAGGGATCATCATCACGCCAAGCTTTTCCATACCATAATGCAGGCCAAAACCACCGGTAAACATACCATATCCAAAGGCCATTTGAGCACGATCGCCTGGAATTACACCAGCCATTTGGGCAAGACGCGCAATGCAACTACTCCAAACGTCTAGATCATCGCGAGTGTATCCAACAACAACGGGCTTTCCTGTTGTTCCAGAAGAAGCATGTAATCTAATCACCTGATCCATTGGAACTGCAAAAAGTCCAAATGGATAGGTATCGCGCATGACGATTTTGTCAGTAAATGGTAAAAGCCTTACATCTTCGAGCGTTTTGATATCGGATGGTCTAACGCCACTCTCATCCATCTTGTCACGATAATATTGCACCCTGCCATAGACATATTCAACGCAACGTTGCAACCTCTCAAGCTGCAGAGCTTGGATCTCCTCACGCGAGGCGCATTCATGTTGTGGATCAAAGATAGGCATTTCTACTATCCCCTCTATAAGATTTTATTTAGATCTCAAGATTGTCATCGACCAGATTGGCTCCAGCATCCTTTAGCACTTTTATCGCCATATCTTGATCGTTAGTCATTATTACAAGGTAGGAATTGGTGAGCGAGTAGGCATAAAGAATATCTATTCCAGCAGAAGCTACAGCATCAAACATCGCATTAAGTTGACCAGCAACGTCCTCTAAACGAATACAGATCACATCTGAAATGCGAGCTAAAAAACCCTCTTGTGTTACAGCTTCTTGAGCGATCTCGGTCTTATCAACGACGATTCTGACAATTCCAAAGTCAGCTGTATCAGAGGCGCAAAGTCCTCTTATCGAAGCTCCCGAAGAGGCAATCGACTTGGTAACACCTAGAATTTGACCAGGTTCATTAGCAACAAAAACGCTGAGTTGCTTTACTCCCATAATCTCCTCCGAACAAATCTTAAATCACACACTTAACGACACCTCAAAAGTTAGGTGTCTATCCTTTGCTCTGATCGACATTGAAACATCTACGCTATACAAAAACTTTGCAAAAAAGTAGGTATCAAACGGTAGCGCGACAACGTAGCCTTGACGCAAAAGTCAAAGCTTTTAAACAGCAGATCGACCCGCATGAAACGCCGCAATATTGCTCTCGACAGTCTTAGGCGGAACTCTTGAAGCGATAACTTCTTCCCAAACGCTTTGCTCGAAGTCTAGTTCTTTTGAAAGCGCACCCATAAGCACGATATTTGTAGCTTTAGGATTGCCAACTTCGGTCGCAATTGCACTGGAATCGATCATCGTCGCTCCATGTGCCTGCAAAAATTCCAAAGTGTCTTGTGGCATAGTAGCCTGACCAATCAAAACCGGTAGCGGAACGATCTCAGCACTATTAACTAAAAGCTTTCCGCCCAAAGCAAGATATGGTAAGTATCTAAGAGCCTCTGTTGCTTCAAAAGAAACAACTCTATCAGCACATCCATAATCTGTTACAGGTGAGTGAACCTCGCTACCAAAACGCACGATTGTGATGACGCTTCCACCACGCTGAGACATTCCATGAATCTCTGACAGCCTAACATCTAAACCCGATCTAGCAGCAACTTTTGCAAGAATGTCGGCCGCCAAAATTGTTCCTTGACCACCAACTCCACAAAGCACTACCGTTGTCGTTTTTACATGTGTTGTAGTATCCATAATCTTTTCCACCATTTCTTGACCTAGAGCTCTTGGTTAGAAATGCAATCAAATGGACAGATCTGTACGCACTGTCCACATCCTATACACTGCGACTCATCCACAACAGCTTTTCCAGACTCATCAGATCCCAAAGCTGGGCAGCCGATAGATACACATATTCCGCAAGCTCTACAGGCCTCAGAGATCTTTACAGCGGCTTTACGAGTCTTTGCAAGAAGCACACATGGCGACTTAAAGACAATCACCGACAGACCTTCAAACTCGCGAGCATGTTTGAGAGCATCTCTCACTTCGTCTAAGTTTTGTGGATCTGCCAAGGTGACATCACGAACTCCCATAGCCTTGCAAAGCCCAACTGGATCGAGCTCGATGCTTGGACGATGCTGTAAGGTAACACCATTTACTGGGTTTCCCTGCTGTCCAGTCATAGCGGTGGTCCTATTATCAAGAATACAGATGATTCCATCACCGTTGTTATAGACAGTTCCAAGAAGTGAAGTAATCCCAGAATGAGCAAAGGTAGAGTCTCCAATAACACCAACTATAGGTCTTTTTGCAAGCTCATCAGAGATCTCGATGCCAAACTTCTTTGCAAGCTCCATTCCATGAGCCATAGAGAGCGAGGCTCCCATATCAACGCATGAATCCATCGCATTGAGTGGGGCAAGCGTGCCGAGTGTATAGCATCCGATGTCGCCTGTAACGATAGCGCCCATACGATGTAGCTCGAAAAAGACAAGTCTGTGAGGACATCCAGCGCAAAGACTTGGTGGACGACCTGGCAATTGTTTATCGTACGTCTCGTAAGTAGGCTCTTCTATACCAAATGCACGCCTAATAATTGCTGGGGTCAGCTCATCATCTGGAGGCATTGGGTTTGGGGTATGCGAAATCTTAATACCAAGTGCTCCAACTTGCAAAGAAAGATAGTTGCTGGCCTCATCGATTACATAAATAGCATCTAGCTTAGAAGCAAATTCATTGATTGCATCCTTTGGCATCGGATAGCTCATTGTGAGCTTTAATGTCGAGGCTTTGGGCAGTGCCTCACGAACATGCTCATATGCAACACCTGAACAGATGATTCCATATCTGCTCTCACGCATCTCCTCAACAGCCACCATCGATGCGAAATCAGAAAGATCCTCGATCCTTTGGTCTGCAACTTTGCGTCTTTGCTTTGCAAAGGCGGGCATCATAACCCATTTTGAAGGGTCTTTCTTAAATGGTTGCGAATCTTTATCCAAACGAGTAGATACTTCAACTATCGCCTTTGTATGAGATAGACGCACAGTCGAGCGAATAATCACAGGACAATCGAATTGTTCCGAGATATCAAATGCTGTCTTGGCCATCTCATAGGCCTCTTTTGGATTTGATGGCTCTAGCACTGGAATTCTTGCACCTAGTGCATGGAAACGCGTATCCTGCTCATTTTGAGACGAAAAAATTCCAGGGTCGTCAGCAGCCAGAATAACAAGTCCGCCATTTACACCCGTATAAGCAACTGAATATAGAGGGTCGGCGGCGACATTTACACCAACGTGCTTCATGGTCACAAGACACCTTGCACCACCCATCGAAGCACCGACTGCAACTTCCAAAGCTACTTTTTCATTGGGAGCCCATTCCGCATAAACCTCTTCGTAGCGCGCAAAGGACTCCAACGTCTCTGTAGAGGGAGTTCCGGGATATCCAACACCAATAATAGCTCCCGACTCATATGCGCCACGGGCAATAGCCTCGTTACCCGAAAGCAACATCTTAGATTGGCTCACTTTTTTACTTCTCCTAGCCTCTTTTGCCAAAATTTGTGATTAAAAGTTAAATATTAAAAACCATGTTAAAGACACCGATTTGAACGATGGAACCGTCCTTTAAAATTGCCCTGTCACATGACTTTCCATCGATCCATGTGCCATTCATTGAGTTGAGATCACAAATTACAACCTCGTTATCGATTATATCCACAGATGCATGTCTTCTTGTAACAGTCCTGTCATTTAAGAACAGATCACAAGACGGATCGCGACCGATAACGAGAGGGAAATTCGTTAAATTAAACGACTCGCCTTTTAAATGGCCATCCAAAATTGTTAAGGTTAGCGTTCCATTTTTTGCTGACTTTGGACGGGTAACACTACCCTTTGACACAGAGTCTACGTTAGAAAATTGCTCTGTTCTGCCCACCAACTTAAACCCACAGATCCCACACATTGTAGTGTTGGGGTCTACAGAAGAATTGCAAACTGGACATGACGGTTTTTCCGCCATCGTAAAAACACCTCATTTCAAAAAATTTGGCTACCAAACCAAACTTCACTGCTTTCTATTAATCTTACCTCATATATGGGTAGAGTTTAGAAGGCAACATGGGGAATTACTTTAGTGCACTAGCTCCAACAAATCCACCCTGTGGACGTAAAAGATGTTCTAAACCACACTCATTTGGATGCCGATATTGCCCCTCTTCTACCCCGTCTAACCAGAGATTGTTAGCTTGGCGAATAGTCTTATATTGCTCAAATCCAACAATTTGCAGTTCCTCAAAACCAACTAATGCTCGCCAAAGCGCGGTAATACCAGCAGAAGAGCCCCAGATAATCGTGGAATTTTCCACACTCTTATCGCGCACCATCATAAATGGAATCCCACCGATATCGTGCGTATAATAAAAACCTTGAGAAAGCTTATCTTTAAAGATCTGCTTGCCCTGCTCCTTAAATCCAGCTAGTTCATCTAATATTTCTTCGTGCCCAGGACCCATCAAACAGATCGAAGCCAAAAGGCCAGTCTCATTTTCTATCTCAATATCTTCAAAAATTTCACCATTATCATCACTAACTTTGGAATTTTCTTTGAGCCACTCGAAAACTTCGTCTAAGACAGGACTATCGACCACAAGCATATATTCGGAGTCGCCTGTGCAAATAACAAATACAATGTCAATGACCTCTGCTTGGACACTCAGTACCAATGCATAGGTACTCGACCCGATAGAACTCAACGCATCGATATCACACGAAAGCATGATGCGCAAAAAACTCTTGCTATCTTTCCCGCTGACTCTTAAAAGTCCTTGAAATGACAGGTCACACAAAAGTGGATGGTCAAGCGGAAGACGCTCATTAACTGCAATTCCGTAGTCGCCTACAACCTCGACATCGCCAAAACAAGAGATTCGTGCGCCCAGTGCAAGATGCTCATTACGTAGAGGAGTCGATCTCATAATTTTCACCAATTAAAAAAATAGATTGTTTATAGCCTTTAAAAATGTTCGAAACATTTAGCAGTGCCGTATATCTTCAGCAGAAGTATACGCATTTTTGCATTTACATTTGAGAACTCAAAAGTGCATAGGTGTCTGAAATCTCAATGACCTGCTCTGCAGAGAATGTATCTCCTGTAAAGAATGCAGTAAGGTTCAACCACCAGATCTGAATTTGCTGCAAAATATTAGGCCCATTTATCGTCTGGTTTGCAACAAGCGGCGCTGAGGCTACTATCTCTTCTCCATGAAGCCAGCGAATCTCACCAACTTCTGATCCTTGTTCTATAGTTCCGGATTTGTCTATGATCTCAACTTCTACAGTAAGATCGTCCCAATAGTCAAAGACCACAGCCGTTACGTCTTGTGCAACGATAACTGGAAATGTTTTATCAAGCCACGAAGTTGCAACGCCGTAGCCAACTTGAGTTTGTGAAGTTAGCAAAGTAACTTCATGGTAGTGAGCAAACCCCCAATCGAGTAAAACCTGGGCATCAATACCTCTTTGGTAGATACTAGTTGAGCCAAAGACAATCGCGTAAAGCTCGATATTATCTCTATTTGCAGATCCTATAAGACAATACCCTGCCGAATCGGTATAGCCAGTCTTTACACCATTTGCTCCCTCATAGCCCGAAGCGATTAGCGGGTTTGTGTTCTCAAAAACAAGTAGATCCCCCGTGACAGTTGAATAGCAAGAATATTCTGAGGTAGAGACAATCTCCCTAAATGTCTCATTTGACATTGCGTAGACAACAAGTTTGGCAAAATCTGCCGCGGTGGAATAATTATCCTCATCCACAACCCCGCTTGGATTAGAAAAATGAGTCGAGGTCATCCCAAGCTGTTCTGCCTTGCTGTTCATAAGATCAATAAATGCATCTGTTGAATCTTCCCCAAGAGATAATGCCTGCTCATCACCATAATACTCAGCAATCGCATTGGCCGCATCATTGCCACTAGAAAGCAGAAGACCATACAAAAGATCTTGCAGGGTTAAAACATCTCCAGCGCAAAGACCAGCACTAGATCCCTCAACGTCCACGGCCTCTCTAGAGACAGTGATAAGCTGCCCTAAACTGCCTTGCTCAAGTGCAACTATAGCAGTCATTATCTTTGTAGTAGAGGCGATAGAAACTGTAGTGTCAGCGCCACGCTGCCACAAAACTTCACCATCAGAGGTTATTAAAATTGCATTTGTAGCCTCTATATCAGGCGCATCATCTGCGATTGGGCTGTCCTGAACAGAAGAAAGTATTACCTCGCCAACTTGGTCTTGATCAAAGACATAGGCCATAGCTCTTGCTGGTGCAATAGTAAAAACTAAAACAAAAGCTAAGGCTATGGCCCAAATAATTCTCAAGCTGCGTTTTTTGGACTTTACACTAAACATAGTCATACTTAAACATAGTCATACTAAATTTTGTAAAGCTCCTCAGGTGGGATACAAGAAAATCCCGCAGACTCGACAGCCTCCTTTGCAAGCTCTGAAGGGTTAACCTTGATAACCACGGTTGCTTTACCCTCGCCCGAAGCAAAGCAGTATGCATATTCAACATTAATACCCTTTTGGTCAAATCCAGCCATAAGCTTGGCAAGACCGCCTGGTTCATCATCGATTCTCACCGCTGCTACCTCTACGATCGATGCATGAAAGCCTTTCGCATCCAAGATATCGCGAGCCTTTTGTGGAGTGTCGCAAACAATTCTTGCGATCCCATATTCTGAGGTGTCAGCAATCATCATAGTTGACATGTTGATTCCAGAGTCGCCAAGTGCCTTACAGAGCGAAGCTAGGCGTCCCTCTTTGTTCTCTAAGAATACTGTAAGCTGGCTAATCATTGACTACTCACCATCTTTCCTAAGGTCAATAACCCTCTTGGCCTTTCCTTCGCCACGAATAATCGACTTTGGTTCGACAATCCTAACATCCACAGCGATTTGGAGATTAGATTTAAGCTCAGACTTAATATCTGCCTGAAGCTTCTCAAGACGGCGGATCTCATCAAAATCAAATCCAGGAACTGTCTCTACTTTAAGAGTAACGTAATCCATTGGGCCCTTATTAGAAAGCTCAATTTGATAATAAGGCGCAACCTCATCAAAGTGGGTAATGACCTGCTCGATCTGGCTTGGAAATACATTAACACCACGAATGATGAGCATATCGTCGGTACGTCCTTGTAGTCTATCGATCCTCTTAAGAGTACGTCCACATGCACACTCGCCTGGCAAGAAGCGTGTGATGTCGCGAGTACGATATCTAAATAGTGGAGAACACTCTCGGTCGAGGCTTGTGATAACCAACTCACCCCATTGCCCATCCTCGACTGGACGCAAGGTCTCAGGATCGACGATCTCTGCATAGAAGTGATCTTCAGAAACATGAAGGCCTGTTTGTTTAGCACACTCACAAGCAACTCCAGGACCCATAACCTCGGAGAGTCCGTAGATATCTACAGCCGTTACACCAAGCTTGCGTTCAATCTCTTCACGCATATTATTCGACCAAGGCTCAGCGCCTAAAACACAGCCCGAAATCTTAAATTCCTCAGCTGGGTTATAACCAAGCTCAATGGCGGTATCTGCAATCAAAAGCGCATATGATGGGGTGCAGCAAAGGATGTCTGTTTCAAAATCCTTCATGATCTGCACTTGGCGCTTTGTATTGCCAGAAGAGGTTGGAATACACATAGCCCCTAGACGACGTGCACCCTCGTGTCCACCAAGTCCACCGGTAAATAGACCGTAGCCATAGGAGACTTGAACCTTAGACTTCTCAGATCCTCCAACTGCTACCAAAAAGCGAGCAAAGCAGTCTCCCCAATTATCGATATCTTTTTGGGTATATCCAACAACTGTTGCCTGACCAGTAGTTCCAGAAGATGCTTGAACACGAATCGCATCTGAAGGATCCATTCCAAACATTGCATATGGATAGTTATCACGAAGATCTTGTTTTACAGTGAATGGACCATTGGCGATATCATCGAAGGATTCGATCTTGTATGGGTCAAATCCTGCCTCATCAAAGAGATTTTTATAAAACGGAATATGCTCATAGACATAGATCGCAGTTCTCTTTGAACCCTCGAGTTGATTTTGCTCTATGAGCTTATGCTCCATAGTTTCAATTTCTGGCTGAAAATACAACCCTTTCACCTCGCTTGCATTAGGTAAGATGTCATTTTTTCGCTTTGTTAGCCATTTTGTGCCCAACAAAGCAGGTGCGCAAAACAAAACGTAACAATTGAATTTTTACCGCGTAATGCGGGCTAGACCTAATAATAATAGTGGTTAATTAAAATCTTCTTTACAAAAGGTTAGTGGCTTAGCTTTTGAGTCGAAACTTTTCACCCCTCCGCGCCCCCGAAACTTTCTATACTCATCGCAGCACTAACTGCAACCTTTCAGACTTAATGTAAACCGTGGGGGCGTGGAAGTTCAAGAAGTTACCTATTTTTGAGCTTAATCCTCTTCCTCGGTTTGTTCTGTGTCAGATTCTTCTTCAACCTCTGGACCAACAATTACAATCTCTGTTCTCGGACGATATTGAGAATTAAAGTTGGACTCTCTTATAAGCTCACCGTCACTGTTATAGACCCATCTTGTAATAGTGACATAGTGTCCATCTTGCCCATAAGTTGCAATGTAGCTATCTCCTGGATCCAAGGTCTCGTCAACTTCAGTCTCAACAGAATAAGAATCGCCCTCTTCCCATGCGGTCATCTCCCAATAAGTTTCATAACCTGGGTCGATCCCCCATAATGAGCATGTAACTGAATCATCGGTGTAATCCACCAGCAAAAGTAGATAGTTACTGGTATCATTTGTGAATTTAAAATCAAGATATGGCCAAGCTATCGCAGCGTCCATTCCATCCTCATAGGTCGAAACGTAGGTTGAGTGATTGTGACGCTCTTCGATGAGATATCCTGAGGTAAATACCGCATCATAGATGGTTGTTGCAACTTGGCAAATGCCGCCACCAATCGCAGATTCCACTCGACCATTAACAATCGCACCGGCCTCCTGATAGCCCTTTTCTTCGTTACACTCCCCTGCGATCTCGTTTATGCTAAACGTTTCTCCAGGAGCTATTACAGTATTGGTTAAGGTATCGGAAAGCAGACGAATATTGTAAGCCTTAGCAGAACTTGATCCCGAAAAAGAAGTTGTATACGAACCGATTAAAGATGATGTCAAGCCGAGATCTACTGCGTCTTCGTATGTCAAAGTTGGATAACTCGTTGCAAGGCTCATAGTTACGATTCGTGCGGCGTCGGATTCTGTGTAATCTTCCTGCACGGTTTGACTAGTCTGCTCTTCTGTATCAGTGCTATCTTCAACATCGGT
>CAZLCK010000021.1:0-4322 GCA_964558235.1 uncultured Coriobacteriaceae bacterium | reverse complement strand
GTATCATCAACCTCTCCAGCCTGTATGTGCAGTTCTTCATCTCCAAACAAAATAGAGTTCAGTCTACTTGTAATATGGGAGTAGTCTGGACCAATTCCGTTTTCAGCCTCATCATACAAAAGATCGGTTCCATCATAGTAAAAATAGACATCTTTGGCTGGAGTTCCAATTTGATCCATGCCATCTAAAGTCGGAATAAGCTGCTCAAGAAGATCCTTAGAGGCATAGGGAATAAGATTGGAGTTGGAATCTATATATGTTGAGATAGATTGCCCTAAAAAGTCTGTATCCAATGTCCAAGTGCTATCTTCATAAGACAGTGTAACTGGAGATTCGATCGCTTCTTGTGCTATCTGCGCAGCGTTTTGTGCATCCTCATCATCTACTTGCATGTACACATCTTCCATTGGAATTACGGCGCTTCGTTGATCAGCATCCGCTAAAAATGCCTCCTCAATATTGCTAATAAACTTTTCGCGATTCACCATATAGCCATCGTTTCCAGAAGTTGTGCTAAAAACTCCATCAGCAAAAGTGATATCAGGATTGACCATAATGGTGCCAAGTGCTGTATCTAAAATTCCCGATAGGGCTTCAACGGAGCTAGCATCCATCGAAACTTCTAGAGAAATATTTGTTCCAAAAATCGAGTCACCCAAGCGTCCAAAGAAAAAGTTAGATCTTCCAACATCATATGCTTTTTGAGCAAGACTTTGGGCATCTAGCTGCGCACTCAAAAGAGATGACTCTATTAAGTAAGATGAATAGGCTGGTGGACTGTCAGCGTAAGATTGTAGCGATTCATAATCAAACGATAGAACAAAGGGTTCTTCTGACTCTGCGTCGGTGTCGTCTGCTGACGCGTCAGCATCATCCGATGTAGAATCATCTGAGTCGTCTGTCGCGCTAGAACTTAAAGCGGCATTCTCTGCTGCCGCAGCTATATCCTCACTTGCATACAAAACAATTGGATTATCTGTAACGAGATCTCCAAATTCATCTTCGATTGCCGCCGCAGCTTCTTCGACGGTCATGCCGCCAACATTTAGCCCACCAACACTAACGCGTCCGTGTATTCTGTCCCCTGTGACAGCTATGTCAATACAAAAATAGATCGCCAAAATGATAACTACAGCTATGACGATGTTTCTAATTAATCTGCCCCTACTAAAGCCCGCTCGCTCTTTCGAACTACCTCTCAAACTAAATCTTTTGCGCTTGTTGTAATTTCTTTTAGGCGAGCGCCCTCCGCTAGAAGATCTCCTTCGATTATTGGCATTTTTTGATGACCTGCTATACCTGCCAGATGTTAGTGATGGATCAAGATGCACGTTTGATTCAAAATCAGAGATATTGCCGCGGTTTTTATCGACACCGTATTTTACATAGGCTTTTTCAGATAATGAGTTAAAAACATGTCCTGCAAAAGACAGTGAGCATGACTGCCTCATTTTGTTGCTCCGTGATCTGCAGATGTTGTCCCATAACGAATGCCGCGATAGATGTAGAGTGCTGCTGTAATCCATTGCAAGATGACAGCGATATAGGCCAAAAAGATGCCGAAGCTAAATTCTCCTTGCCCAAAACCAGGTAGCCATCGAATCTCAAACCATCCGAGACCAGAAACTATAGGCCAATCGAGCATAAGCATTACAAACGCAACCATCATACAGGCGGTCGCACATTTTCCCACATACGAAACTGTCAAAGAATTTCCATGTGTTTCTACCATCCAAATAGTCAAAGATCCCAAGATAATATCTCGCAAAAGTATGAGAACTAATATCCAAAGCGGGATTCTGCCTGTTATAAAAATAGCCAAAACGCCAAATAACAGAAGAAGACGGTCGATAACTGGGTCAAGAGTTTTACCCAGTTTTGTTACAGTGTTTGTAGAGCGAGCGATCATGCCATCAAGCCAGTCTGTCGCAGCGGCGACTGCAAAAATAATAGCTCCTAGCACAGTTTGGTCGTAAAAAACATAGATAACAAAAAAGATAGGGATAAAGATCAATCTAGTAAAAGAAATGATATTGGGAGCGGTTAATATGCAATCTTCTTTACTGCGTTTTTTTGACGAAAATGGCATCTTTCACTTACCCCCTATCTATTTTTAAACAAGTGTGTAAAAAAATAATATCACTGCGAACGTGCACTTAAATAGCTCTTAGGCTACTCGGCAAAAAAGCTCCCAGTTCACGCCCCTCGAGGGGCGTGGTAAGTTTGAGAAGTTACCTAACCCTCAAATTACTTGCTAGTATAAGGCGTTCGACCAACATATCAAAAAGCTTCCAGATCCTCACTTTGGAATCTGGAAGCTTTAAATAAATCGAATATCTTGCGAAACTTTCAGCACTCACCGCAACACTAACTGCAACCTTGCAGGCTTAATGCATTTTTATGAAGCACTTTAAGAGATTTAGCCCTCTTTGTTATCTTCCTTTAGCTCTGCATAGATCTTTGCGGCGTTTTGCTTACGGCGCTTGCTTGTAATCCAGTGAGAGTTGGCCCAAAGATCGTCGGCAACAGGCGCCCAGTTATCAGCTGCCTGATGGCACTTTGCACATAGGCTATCTACATCCTCTGCAGCCTGCATATCGGTCGAATAAGCACCAGACTCATGAACCATCTTTGCCAAAGCATCCTTGTTGTCCAAGAGCGGGCAAGGACGAAGCATATTGTCATTAAATGGTTGATTTGCTTTATAGGCTTGGAACAAAGGACGCTGATAGGCCTCAAGCAGGGTGTACTCATAAATATTAGTATCTGAATAGTGGATAAATGCACATGGCTCTACATCACCATTTGCATTGATATGTAGATAGTAGCGTCCACCAGCGATACATCCATCAACAAACTCTCCGTCATTCCAGAAATCCATAGTAAAGATTGGCTTGGTAGTACGGAATTGACGGATTTGATCGTACATAAATTTACGATCATCAGTTGTTGCGATTAAATCAGTTGGGGAATCAACACCGACCGGCATATAAGTAAAGAACCATGCAAATTTGCAGCCCTGGTCAACCAAGAAGTCAAAGTACTCCTCACTACCAATGATCTTGGAATTTTGTGAAGTGTAGCAACAGGAGACACCAAAGAGACACTTGTTTTGACGAAGGACTTCAAAAGCTTTCAAAACCCTCGCATAAGTTCCCTCACCACGACGTGCGTCTGTAGTCTCCTCATAGCCCTCAATAGATATTGCAGGAATGAAGTTCCCAACACGAACCATTTCTTTAGCAAACTCATCATCGATTAGAGTTCCGTTGGTGAATGCCAAAAACTCGCAGTCATCATGAGTCTCGCATAAGGTAATGATATCCTTCTTACGAATTAAAGGTTCACCCCCGGTGAAGATGAACATATGAGTTCCCATTGCTTTGGCTTGATTGATGATATCATCCATCTTTTCGATGGTCATAGATGTTTGATTGCCATACTCAGCAGCCCAGCAACCGGTGCATTGTAAATTGCAAGCAGTAGTTGGGTCGATCAGAATTGCCCAAGGAACATTTACGTTGTACTTAGCCTTGATCTCCTCCTGCTTTTGAGAACCAAAGATAGTTGCGTTTACGATGAACTTCTCAAAAAGAGCTGCGCGAATATTTGGATGAACGTCATCCCAAAGGCTCATTAGCAATTTGTACCAATTGCTGTCTGGATTTCCTAAAACTTCTTGGATGATATCTCTTTGACCTTTAAAAAAGTCTGTATCGTCCATCATCCCCACAAGCTTCATGATCTTATCGAAGCCTTTCTTGGGATTGTCGTTTAGGTATCCGAGAGCTTTTTTAACTGCGTAGGCCTTAACTCCTGCTACAACTCCGGCCATGATCTGATGCTCCTTTGCTCTTTGCGCTTACTAGATTTGGAATATTCAAACTATATAGAATTACCCCAAATCCCCTTTTTAAAAAAGTCACTTTAAAGTCACTTTAAAACTACTTCGTGCACCAAAATTTTCACAAATTTTAAAGCTTCGACGCACTTTTACTTAACGTAAGATCTTACGCCCGTTTTGCATGCGTTTCTTTTAAAGATTCGTCCATATCCTCTATATTGGCCCGTAAGTGGTTACACCTAGTAGCGAACTAATAGCAAATACTGTGCGCATAGAGACTGTATTTAAATATGTCTGCCTACGTGTGTGCCTATTACCGCCGCTGAGTATAAACGTCACTAAACATAAACGCCAACATCTTTTTTTTGCTGGACAGATTTGCGCTGTGCCCATTTTGATATGCGCCTATGCCTTATCTCCCTCCAGCGTCGCCCTCCAGCGGAACTTCTTCCACCGAGCAGAAAGCATCTACGTATTC
>CAZLCK010000020.1:0-24988 GCA_964558235.1 uncultured Coriobacteriaceae bacterium | reverse complement strand
GTCCTATAACCAGCAAATAATTCACTAGTCGAAACACACATTTTGTTCTATAACTCACAAGCATGGCGCCCTGCGGATTCGCAGGGCGTTTTTAGATACGGATCAGAAAAAAGCTAGACCATCGGAAGAACAAGCAGGAAACTTCTTAAACTTATCTCGCCCCCTAGCATTGCAGTGAGTATGGAAAGTTTAGACATACTAAAAAAACAGCGCGTAGACGCCCGTATATGACAAATTTCTAATATTAAAATCCTCTAAAATTTGTCAACAGTTATCCTATTTATGGTCATTAAAAGACTATGAATGTTTTTCTGTTTTTTTTGAGCCACTTTACCACTTTCCAATTGTTAGCATACACGTTTATATGAATGCATTTAGCACTAAGTTGTGGGGCTGCTCAAAATCGAGGACAAAGCATAAAAGGAGTGATTATGGAAGTTAAATCCGACATTGAAATCGCACAAGCTGCTGAGATGTCAAACATTCGCGATATAGCGAAAATTGCCGGTGTTGATGAGAAGTATCTTGAGCAATACGGAAACTACAAGGCTAAGATTGATCTTTCTATCATCAAAGATCTCGCCGACAAGCCAAACGGTAAGCTAATCTTGGTCACAGCCATCACCCCTACACCAGCTGGTGAAGGAAAGACTACCACTACCGTTGGTCTTGGAGATGGACTTCGCAAGATCGGCAAAAATGCAATGGTTGCGCTTCGTGAGCCATCCTTAGGTCCTGTATTTGGCGTTAAGGGTGGAGCTGCTGGTGGTGGCTATGCACAGGTTGTGCCTATGGAGGATATTAACCTTCACTTCACAGGTGACTTCCATGCAATCGGTGCTGCAAATAATCTTCTAGCAGCAATGCTTGATAATCACATCCAACAAGGCAATGAGCTAGGAATCGATGTAAAGAAGATCACTTGGAAGCGCGTCGTTGACATGAACGATCGCCAGCTCCGTAATGTTGTTGATGGTCTAGGTGGAGAGAAGCAGGGTGTTCCTAGACAGGACGGATTCGACATCACTGTTGCTTCTGAGATCATGGCAATTCTTTGCCTAGCCACTTCAATCTCTGACCTCAAGGAGCGTCTATCCAAGATCATCTGCGCCTATACCTTTGATGGCAAGCCAGTAACCGCTGCTGATATCAAGGCTCATGGCGCTATGGCTGCACTCCTTAAGGATGCTATCAAGCCAAATCTAGTCCAAACTCTTGAGCATACACCAGCATTTGTACATGGTGGCCCATTTGCAAACATCGCTCATGGTTGCAACTCAGTAACCGCAACTCGCGTTGCTCTAAAGCTTGCTGATTATGCAGTCACTGAGGCTGGATTTGGTGCAGACCTTGGAGCCGAGAAGTTCCTTGACATCAAGTGCCGCATGGCTGGATTTAAGCCAGATGCAGTCGTTGTAGTTGCAACTGTTCGCGCTCTTAAGATGCATGGTGGACTTCCAAAAAATGATCTCAACCATGAAGATCTTGTAGCTTTGGAGAACGGTCTTCCAAACCTATTACAGCATGTTGAGAATATCACCACTGTCTTTAAGCTTCCTTGTGTTGTTGCAATCAACGCATTCCCCACTGATACTGACGCAGAGCTAAAGCTCGTTGAGGACAAGTGCCGTGAACTAGGTGTCAATGTTGCTCTCTCTGAAGTTTGGGCAAAGGGTGGCGAAGGCGGAGTCGCTCTAGCCGAAGAGGTTGTACGTCTTTGCGAGCAGCCAAATGAGTTTGAGTTCTCCTATGATCTAGATCTTTCCATTGAAGAGAAGTTAAATACCATCGCAAAGAAGATCTATCATGCCGATGGTGTTGATCTAGTTGGAAACGCTATTGCTCAGGCCAAGGAGCTAGAAGAGCTTGGATTTGGTAATGTGCCAATCTGTATGGCAAAGACTCAGTATTCCTTCTCTGATAACCCAGCACTTCTTGGCGCACCTAAGAACTTCAGGATCACCGTCCGCAATCTCAAGATAAGCGCCGGCGCAGGCTTTATCGTTGCTCTGACTGGTGATGTTATGACCATGCCAGGTCTTCCAAAGGTTCCTTCTGCTGAGAAGATCGATGTTGATGAAAATGGTGTTATCACTGGCTTGTTCTAATCCTACATAGTAACTATTTTGATATGGGGTCTATGCTTCAGGTATAAAACATAGACCCCATATGCTACTGAACTGGTACTAAAAGAATCTATAAAGGAGTATTTGATAGGACTATGAGTTTTGTTGAAGTTAAAGTTAATGATTTTACTGAAGTTTTAGCTTCCAAGGATGCTGTTCCTGGTGGCGGTGGTGCATCTGCACTAGTCGGCGCTGTTGGAATTGCGCTTGGTAACATGGTTGGAAACCTCACAGTCGGAAAGCAAAAGTATGCAGATGTTGAAGACGAAGTCAAAGAGCTTATGGAGCAATGTGAGTCCATTAGACTTGAGCTTCTAAAGCTAGTTGATGCTGATGCAGAAGCATTTGAGCCACTATCAAAGGCGTATGGAATTCCTAAGGACGATCCAACTCGTGACGAAGTTATGGAAAATGCACTCAAAGTTGCTTGCGGTGTTCCAATGGATATCATGCGTGTTTTAGGAAAGGCTATTGAGATCCATCAGCGTATGAGCCAAATTGGTTCTGCTATAGCGATCTCCGATGTTGGAGTTGGAGTCATTTGTTGTAAGACCGCTATGCAGGGCGCTTCTTTGAACGTCTTTATCAATACCAAGACTATGAAGAATCGCGAATATGCTCTTGAGCTTGAAAAAGAAGCGGATGAGCTTTTGGATAAGTATTGCAAGATGGCCGATGAAACCTATCAGGCTGTTTACGATAGATTGAGAGGTTAATGATGGCCAAGATCTTAGATGGTAAAGAGGTCGCAGCTGCTCTTAATGAGCGTATTGCCGGAGAAGTTGAAGCTCTAAAGGCATCTAATATTAACCCGACACTTGCAATTTTGCGTGTCGGTGAGCGTAGCGACGACGTCTCTTACGAGCGTGGTGCAACAAAGCGAGCCGAAAGCGTTGGAGTAGGTGTTCGCAGCGTTGTATTGCCAGAAGATATCTCCCAAGAGGATCTTGAAAAGGCATTCTCCGAACTAAACAATGACGATAATGTCCACGGAATATTGATGTTCCGTCCACTTCCAAAACATCTTGATGACAAGCCAATCGTTGCAATGATGGATCCATCTAAGGATATCGACGGAATCACTGTTGGATCTATGGCTGGTGTATTTGCAAACAGCGGAGAGGGTTTTGCCCCTTGTACCGCTCAGGCATGCATGGAGATCCTGGATCATTATGAGATCGATCCAAAGGGCAAGCGCGTAACAATCATTGGTCGTAGTCTTGTTGTTGGACGTCCAGTTGCAATGATGCTTATGCACAAGCATGCAACTCCTACAATTTGTCATACCAGGACTATCGATATGCCAAGTGTAACCAAAGAGGCAGACATTGTGATTGTTGCTGCTGGCAAGATGGAGACCATCGGAGCAGAATATTTCAAGGCAGGACAAATCGTCATCGACGTTGGAATTGGTTGGAATGACGAGAAGCAAAAGCTTTGTGGAGATGTTATCTTTGAGGAAGCTGAGCCAATCGTAGGCGCCATTACACCTGTTCCCGGTGGTGTTGGTAGTGTTACAACAAGCGTTTTGATCAGCCATGTTGTAGACTCTGCTAAAAAGAAGGCTGCAAGCTAGTATCAAACTAGGCTTGCTAGTCAATATGGTATTTTCCTGAGATATCAGGATTTTTATAGTCTGCATTGTCTAGATTAGACAGCTTAAGACAACAGGAGGATTTAAATGGAAGGCATGATTATCATCGGCGAGAAGGTCAACGGTTCTATCCCTAAGACCAGCAAGGCAATCGATGAGCGCGATGAGGCTTATATCCGCTACCTCGCCAAGGCACAGACCGAGGCCGGAGCAGATTATCTCGACTGCTGTGCATCTCGTAACGAGGGCGAGCTCGACTATCAAAAGTGGTTGATTGGCCTAATCCAAGAAGAGTCTGATCTGCCAATTTGTATCGACTCACCAAGCCCAGAGATCTGCATCTCTGCTATGGAATTTTGTAACAAGCCAGGAATTATTAACTCCATCTCTATGGAGGGCAACAAGTGCGACGTTGTTTTGCCAGCCATCCAGGGAACCGACTGGGGAGTAGTTGCACTTCTATGCGACAACAATGGTATTCCTAGCGATGCTGAGGGACGTATCGACGTCTTCCATCAAATCGCCAAGCAGATGGAAAAATATGATATCGCTCCTGAGCGTGTCTATATCGACCCACTAGTAGAGACCCTAGGCGCAAATGAAGAGTCACTTCTTACCTTTGCTGAGGTTTGCCGTGCAGTTAAGAAGGAGATTCCTAACATTCATATCACATCTGGTCTATCCAACATCTCGTTTGGTCTTCCATGCCGCAAGATGATCAATATGGCCTTCCTAGTTTTGGCCATGCAAGCTGGTATGGACTCAGCAATCATCGACCCACTAAATCGCGACTTCCAAGGTGTTATGTATGCTGCTAATGCTCTTCTAGGCGTTGACGAAATGGCTTTGGAATACATAACCGCATTCCGTGAGGGTGTCTTTGGACCAGTCGAGACCAAGTAACTTAATCGCTTTGGAGTTTATCTGTTAGAAGTTTAGTTTAATAGATAATTCAAAGGGTCGAATCTAATATAGATTCGACCCTTTTTCATGCGCTGAACATAAAACGAATAACGTATGTCAGATTATGGCGAGGCGTGCCCGACATACACGCTATCGTATATCAGTGTGTCTTACACGCACGCCACCATATGTCAAACTATCGCACTTTAAGCGCATAAGCGCACATTTACTTTCTATCCTTCTTTGGCACATAAGGATCTGGAGTTTCATGCCTTAGGCTGCTGTTTAGATAAATCCTGCGCTGGATGTTATCCCTACCTAAGAAGTATGCTGCCCATGGTGATCCGCCAAAGAGTTCCCAGTTGTTTGGAGGAGCAATGTATCCAACAAGCTTCTCCTCCTCACCATATTTACGGAGTCTATGATATGCCCTGTAGAAGATGCAAAGACGCTCGCCAGGATAAACTTCGCACCAGCCCTCACCTCCATGACTTCCTCCGCACGGTCCGTTACGTTGACACTTTGGACACTGTGTCATTGGGCAAACATAAGCAGTGCTTGGCAATCCACAATCTCCGCAATCCATGCATCCAAAGAGGAATGATTTTCCGGTGTGCTCAATTGGATGATGCCTATTTGGCCCATGCTTAAGCTCCTTGCGATACATAAACCATTGCATGAATGGGAAGAACTTCTTACCAGGAGTAAACATAAACTTGTGGAAGATTCTTGCTAATCTGTAAGTTTTTTGAACAGCACGATCATTTCTAGCGGGAGCTAGTTGGGTATGCTCTTTAAGATTTAAACCGGTCTCAGGATCTTGCTTATATAGATAGAAGCCATCCTTAACGCCATAATGGAATTCGCGCGTATACTCCATCCAATTGTCTGCAAGCTCCTCAGACTTCTCAATGATATAATTTGCCATCTCTGGAGTAAGCCCAATGCCACCGATGTGAACTCCAGAATATCCAAGACCCTTGGCAACTGCTACGAGCTTGGCAGCTCGCATGACACGAGCTTCTTTGCCCTTATCCTCTGCCTTAGCCTCTTCTTGGATGACTGCCAAAAGTTCGTCCGTAACGATACAGCCTGGGAAGTTACCGGCATTCATAGACTTGGCAACACCGGCTGGCAAGACAAAGATGTTAGCTAAAACAGGAACATCTCCGTAACCCTGCTCATTCATGACCATGAGCAGTTCTTCCATCTTACGAACGTCAAAGCCGATCTGGCTAATGAGGAATTTAACACCCGCAAAGCACTTCTTATAGAGCTTGTCATATTGAGGAATAAGCTCACCCTCGGTGTACTTAAATGGATTGACTACCGCACCAGGAACAAAGTGCGTTGGCTTTTGATGTGCGACTCCGCCGCGTGCAGGATAGCTTAAGCCCTCGTTCATAGCAGAAACTTGCTGTATAAGCTGTACAGAATCGATATCAAAAACAGGTTTTGAACAGCCATTGTATCCACTAATAGGATAGTCACCGGTCATGCACAAAATGTTTTGAATGCCCAAGCGCTCAAGACCATCTAGCTGACTCTCGATTTGATTGCGACTTCTATCCTTGCATGTAAAGTGCACCAGTGGAGTGGCGCCAAGATTCATAACATCTTGAGCAAATACATCTGCAAGTAGAGCAGGATTTCCACTTGGATTATCTGTGATAGATAGAGCATGAATACGCTTGTTGGTGACAAGCTCCCTAGCCTCTTCCATCATCTTTTCCTGCGTCTCTTCATTGGCTCCTCTACCAGGAATAAGCTCATAAGTAATCACAAATTCCTTGTTACGCAGAGCCTCTGCCAATCCATTCTCCATTTTTCCCTCTACTCCCTAATCTATTATTTACATCAAAATAGACATGTAGCCTTTTTACGTAACTTTCGCGACACAAAAAGAGAAATCGCTAGCAAAAATTACCCTCAACGAAGCTACCCGATTTACATATTCACCGATCAAACCATACAAATATTAACATAATAATCTCTCGATGATATAGGAACTAAGTTAATAGTGGAATGCATCAAGAACAAGCTTAGATAGGACTAGGCCTCCTGTGGGAGTAGTCCCTTAAGGACTAGACCTCCCACGAGATAAATGCCCATTTAGATACACGCTTATATTCAAGTGTATATCCATAAGCTTTAGAGTTATTTGGATCGATAGGCTTTAAAACTTCCTTTGCGTAGTCACGCGCAAGTTTCATCTCGTTTGGAGTAATGTTTTTGATACGCTTGGTCATGTCGGCTACAGCTTCGTCTAAGCTCGCATATGTGCAATCTTTGTCATAATCGATATAACGAATTTCTGGACGATATCCCATCGAATACAAAATATTAAAACAATAAGGGACATCATACTCGCCTACCGACTTACGTCCGATTGCACTAAGGAGGTTTCTGTCTTCTGATGGAGTGCAGCCAGTAGATAATGTTACAGCCACTTTGACTTTTGCACTCGCTGAAAGCTTGTCGATCGCTTCACCCAAGTCGTCCACCATAATCGATCTGGATGCAATAGCAACATCGACCGACTTTTCGTAAATCCCCTTTTGTTCCCAAGAATCTGACCAGGACGCTTTTATGGGAGTAATAAGATCTTCAACTCCGTCATCGTGAATGTATTGTTTTAGATATCCAAGCATTCCATCGGAAAAATCAACGGCTAAAACTTTGTGCCCCTGTTTTGCAAGAGCAAGTGCAATTTCGCCCGTGCCACACCCCATATCCAGCACTGACTGGCCTTGTTCTAGCTTCAAGAACTCTAAAAATGTCGTTGTATAGGATGAGACATTACGCTTTGCAAAAGATTCTGCCCGAGCATCCCATGAATCAGAACTTGGAGTGGAACCTCTATCTTTCTGTAGTTCTACCCAAGCATTACGCCAATCAAAATTCTCATATTTTGGAATCAAAGCTCTTCTCCATTCCTCATACCAAGCTATCCATAAATGTTTATCTGCATTTTAGTCATACTAGATCGAGTAAGGCATGTCATTAGCATTAGCTAACACGCCGTCCTCTCACACATTTAACAAAGCCACAGTCTTTTGCTATTAAATTACTGTGGCTTCGTTTTTTAAATACTATTTTGCTGGATAGAGCTATAAAAGCAAGTCCTTACGATAAGAAGTCCTCGAGAATTCTCTCTTCAGCCTCCTCCTCAGTAAGACCTAAAGTTTCAAGTTTGATAAGCTGATCTCCAGCGATCTTTCCAATTGCAGCCTCGTGCATAAGCATTGCATCTTCGCTCTTAGCATTGATTCCTGGAACAGATTTAACGGTTGCATTATCCATAATGATCGAGTCGCACTGAACATGACCAGTACAACGAGCCTCGCCTGTAACAAGTGGGAAGAAAATCTGTGAAGAATTATCTCTTGCAACACTTCTTGAAACAACTTGCACAGAAGAATCCTCACCCTGCATTATGAGGTCGAGATCAGATTGTGCAGTTTGATCACCGTGAGTAAACAGTTTCTCAGTAATGATGAGCTTAGCTCTAGGCCCCAAAGTTGCACTTGTCTTACGGACAGTAGATGTAACACCCTTAATCTGCTCCATAACCATCTCGCAAGTTGAGCCCTCTTCCTGAATAACATTTGTTACAGGGTTAAGGATTCTATCTCCTTTGCCATCACCTTCGCCGTAGTGCTTTTCAACGTAGTATACCTTTGCATTTTTTCCAACATAGAAGGTATGAATACCGTCATGCTCACTAGCCTCATCGCCAGAATTGTGAATGCCACAACCTGCAACGATCGTTACATCACAATCATCTCCAATGTGAAAGTTGTTATAGACAACATCTTTAATTCCACTTTTGGTAATGATAACTGGGATATGAACTGTTTCGCCCTTTGTACCTGGCTTGATATAGATATCAATTCCAGGGTTATCACTTAAAGTTTGAATCTCAATATTTGCGCTAGAGTGACGCTCGAGGAGCTCTCCATCTTTTCTAATATTAAACGCCCCAGTTGGACGGGAATGAATATTAGCAATTTGCTCTAGCAAAGCAGCATCGATTGTATTCATGGGTTACTCCCCCTTTCTAACTGAACTAAGATCCACGTTTATATTCTGTGGAATCATCGTACAATCTGGATTAACTAAGCCTCTAGACATCGATCCGATCAGATCAACCATCTCATCTTTAGGGCCAACCTTTTCAATTCGTCCATCACAAAGAAGAATGATCTCATCTGCCAAATCGATAATACGTTCTTGATGAGAGATAATCACGATTGTATTCTCTTTATTTTGTGCATGTATCTCTTTAAACGTCTCTGTGAGCCTATCGAAGCTCCAAAGATCGATTCCAGCTTCAGGCTCATCGAAGATAGCAAGCTTAGGATTGCGAGCAAGAATTGTTGCAATTTCAATTCTCTTTAGCTCACCACCAGAAAGCGACTTGTCAACTTCTCTGTTCAAGATATCGCTTGAGCAAAGGCCAACCATCGAAAGGTACTTGTTGCACTCACACGATGCCATATTCTCTCCAGCAGAGATTGAGAGAAGCTTACGTACTGTCATTCCCTTAAATCTAGCTGGAGTCTGAAATCCATAGCCAATTCCCAGCTTTGCACGCTCGCAGATTGGCATATCGGTGATATCAGTGCCGTCAAAGATCATCGAACCAGAAGTCGCTTGATTAACTCCCATAATAACCTTGGCTAGCGTTGATTTACCGCTTCCATTTGGGCCGGTAATTACGATAAATTTACCATCATTAACCGTAAGAGAGATGTCATTTAAGATATCTAGTTTTCCATCAGTTCCACGATTTGTATCCTCGACGGAAAAGGAAAGGTTTTTGATCTCTAACAAGATCACACCTCCTATCCTGGGTACTGTGCCCAGCTTTCAAGCATGCTACGAGTCTCTTAACACGCATTGGTTTCGCTTAAAAATGTTTCTTATTTATCTAAATTTGACATCATATTTTGCCTTGAACAAATTCAATAACGGCCTACGGTTGTATGAAACGCGGTAAAGCGCAAGTCTTAGATATTTTCCTTTGCAATATCGTGAATTTCTATAACAAATGATCCTATTGTTACCTTAGAACCCACATCAATTTTTGCGCTACCAACTACTGGTTTTCCTTCCACATAGGTTAGATTTTTAGATCCTAAATCTTTAATCCAAAGGCCTCCTTTAGATGGAAATATTTTTGCGTGTTTTCTTGAAACCCTTGGATCATTCAGGATAATATCGTTATCTCCCTGTCTTCCTATAAATAGTTGCGGTCCTTTTTCTGAAATATAATAATCGGTTTTTTCCAGCAAGTTCCCTCTGCTTTGCCCAACGTATAATCGCCACGCCTTTGGGAATGTGGGTTTATCCGAACTATCCTTTGGTGTGATAACAAAATCATCCATAGCGCTCATTGCACAACTGCTAGACATATCAACAGAAAAGTCACTTATACTGCCAAGTTTCTCTAAAAGCTTTTCATTGCTACATTCTTCATTTGCATCTCTAGAGCTTTCAGCTGTTTTAACTGGATACATGCAGTCATAGCATTTGCTCATATCGTCAAAAAGAAGACTCTTACAACACGGACAACTTTTCATCTATATATCCCTATATATCCAAATCTAGTATTTTTAATTTCTATAATCTTGATATTGCGAATAAAAACAGAGTGATAATGTTTGGCCAGGCTGTGGCCATGGAAAATCTCTTGTTGCTTTTCGCTCACATACCCAGCTAGAACCCCTACATGACAAAAACTTATTTGGAGGCAGATCTCGAAACGACTTTTGCACCACTCCATCTTTATCTATAAATGCAACATCTATACTAAATTTCATCCCCAAAGTATGAATCGATCTGCATGGCACCAGACAAAGAATCTCGCCGTCATTGACTTGATCTTCTGATTTAAGTAACAACCCCTTTAATCTAGATAAAAAGCTTGACGCAACGATAAATCTAAATGTATTAGAAGTAGCGAATTGAGTTATCTCTGTCATATCTAACATCCTTTATAAAAATCTAAATTTTATACAATAGTTCACATACTCTATAGAACAATATGCAATCTTTAAGTATTTTTAAGCAAATTGCATCGTAATTGTTGAAACATCTGCAGTGTCATAGATTGAGATAATAGCGATCGAATACCCATAACTGTCTGGGGTTTGCCTTGTGTAAATATTAATTGCGCCATCTTCAGAAAGAGTCGGTGTTGTCCAACCAGAAGCGGTCATTAAATCGTTTAAAATCTGCGCAATCTCAAAATAATCATCTGAATCTATAGCAATACTCCACAATCCGCTTGTACTATCCGATCCGATAAGTTGACTATTTTCAAACACACCTATATCAATGGGGCATCCTTCAAAATCCTGCGAAACACTATCCTGTTCAGACCAATTGCTTAAAACAGCAGATGTATCAATTATCAGAGCCTCGTCAGTTTGGAAATTATTATCTTGATTTAAATTAGCCAAAAACTGACAACATAACAAAGATGCAAACATTCCCCCAAATGCACCCAAGGTTGCTATTGCGGTCTTAATCCGTCTATCTCTAAGTGAAGTTGTTGATTTGACATATCTGTTGTTAGATGAGCTATTTGGTAATCCTAACTCTGACTTAGAATCTTTAGCACTGGTGCTATACGTATTGCTATTCTTCTTAAGTTTTTTATGCGCCATCACGACCACAACCCCGATTCGAATGGATCTACAATATATACGCTTTCGTGCTGCAACTCAGGAAATGCAAATCCAAATATTCCATTTTCGAAAAACGGAACGCTATAGTTCATGGTGCAGGTATACTCCCTATAACTTGGGACTAAGGAAAAAATCAGCCCCTCGTTTGTGATCTCTCCAAGCCCACCAATACTAGAAATTTCTCGTGATGAAACTTCAATACTGATATTGCTTTGATCGACAAAAGCGGAAGAAATTGCATCTGCAATATTTTGCTCACAGATACTAGACGAATACTCCCCATAACCTGGAGATACACCATTGACCCGTACAGCCTCGCTTGCCACCCTATCAAAACGAACACAAGCTCCCATGTAGGCAAAAAGATTAGCTGCGATAATCGCAATGACTAAAACAACCGGCATTAAAATAGCCAATTCGACAGCCATCTGCCCACTGTCGCCTCTTATATGTGCTCTTTTTCGCATCTTCGCTACCTCAAGCTTTCTGCCACGCTTGAGATTTCGCCAAGAATATCCTTTAAATCTATAGATCCAAAGTCAGGGAGTTCGATGCCGATATCAATTCCAAATAGGCCTTCTATTGTCAGTCTTTCATCCTCTTCTCCAAGCTCAAGAAATCCTCTTGCTTTTTCAACAACTTCAGCTATATTTCCATCTGCATGTCGAAGCACATGTATGGTGTTGACAACAACGGGTCTTGGGGTTGAAAGATCTACAGGGTATAGTCCGACGGTTTCCAAGATAGACATTAGGCCACTAGATACCCAACTTCCAAGTGGGCTATCACCTATTGCAGGAATGGAATTTAATACGTCTTCTACCCCATCGACGATTGCATTGACTCCTCGACCATAAAAGTCCAAAGCCGAAGACCATAAGCTCAATATCCAGTCCAACCCCGACTCTGCCCAAGCACTAAAATCCCCAGAGTCTTGAGCTTCATCAATTATCCCATCCATTAAAGATGAGATTACATTCTGGCCATCTACAGGCTCTTCTTTCACCAACGTTGCAGCTGATATAGCGATCCTTGGAGTAATCTGAGCTTGAGTTGAAGCGAATGGATAAGGAATTTGAAATATCGAATCATGAGTCTCTAAATCTAAAGCGATCGCAATGCAGCCAAACCTGCCGGGAGGCATAGGATTATACCTGCCAGTACTTTCCCCTAAAGTAGATAATGTCTCATCAAAAGTATCTAGCGAACTTTGCGCGGACTCTTGTGCCTGCTGTGTAAGCTCTAGGTATTCTTTACTGGCCTCTTCATAATCTTCCGCTTTTTCAGCGATGATTCGATAATGATATTCAAATCCATTGTCGATTGATGAAGAAGCTGACCCGACTCTCCCCATATCTGTAGAGTTAAAATCACATTCACTGCACTCTTTATACACTCCATCATCTAAATCCGATAAAGACCCATAAGAAGTGACTCCAAAAGATAGAGAAGATGGACATGTCTCAACACCATGAATTGTCCCATCGCTTGAAACTGGCCATCTATTGTCTGTGTATAGAGTGGTAGATTTCATCTCAGAGGTATTTTTTGGCAGTAATGGAAAATACGCTGAGAAATATCCATTTTCATCGTAAGAAACATAGCCTTGTTTTAGCTCTTCTACAGCAAAAGAATAATACGCAACCCTACATGCCGATCTAACTTGCTCTTCTAATGTTGAGTTTTCTGGGCTTTCAATCGACAATCTTTGTGCATAATAAGATTTCGCTCTTTGAAGAGGCACAGAAAACGACCATAGATCTACACTTGCATAATAGGGATTTTCACTTGAGCTTAATCCAGAGAGTTTAGAAGCTCTCTCGTATAAACAATTATCCGGATTAGCGCCACAATCTTGATAAAACGCTTCCTGTTTTGCAGTTTCCATTTTCTCTAAAGCCTCTTGAGCCTCAGTAATGTTTTGAGCTAAGTCATAATTGCTTTGCTCCATTGAATCAAGCGATTCTTCAAGACTATCTTCATCACTTAATTCAACCGCATTTCCTGATAAAGGAACTGGAATTGCTGTACCTACAATTGTTTTGTTTTGAGCATCTGAATTTGCAGCAATAACCGCAGAAGCGTTTGCAGCACAAAGAAATGGCAAAGCTTTTTGCAAGTTATTTAGAGCGGTTGTAGCTGAACTTGAAAACTTATTTCGTGCATTTATTAACGTTTTGGCTACCCCCATCAATTGAGTGCCCGCAGAAATAGTGAGAGGAATACAGCACAAAACTATTGAAATACCCATGATTGTCAACGACAGCAATGACATAGATAAAATCACTGAGTCTGCCAGACGACTTATCACATAGTATTGCGACATAACATTTTCAGCAGCTAAAGCAGCGCTGTCAGCGACAAATTGTATATCTGGAGATTCCCTTAAAACCCATCCAACTTGAACAGCACAAAGAAGAAGTGAGAGCACCAAGGTAAGCGCGACAACGATGGATAGCGTTGTGAAACCCCCATCTCTTTCTATGATGCAATCATTTGAATCTAATTCTTCCTCAATGATTTGAGGATACACATTTACCATTGCTCGCTTACCTCCTTTCAAAAATCACATTCCACTTCCTACAATTATTCACCCCACTGGTCTACCCAAAGTGATGGATCTGAGCCCTGCTTAAAAACCCAACTAGGCTGAGTTTGTGAACTAGCTTCTACTTCCAAAGTAAACATATCGTTTTCATCCAATAGACCAATTGCCCCAGCAGCAATTCCAAGGAGTGGAAGTGGCTGAACTTTGCCAATTATGCGAACTGATACCTCTGAAGATGATTCATTTCCCTCTATATAAATTTCCCAATCTCCACTATGAAAAATGTCAATATCTGGAATACTTTCTAGCTGTTGTAAGATCACATCCTTATATCCTTCATCTATAGAGTTTGCAGGTCTTGTAGATAAAATCCTTAAAGCCTGGCCAGCTGCTGCCTCCATAACCATACGATCGTATAGAAGAATCGAAGGTTGTAATAATATCCCCAATACGATCATCACAACAGGAATTAAAAAAGCAGCCTCAACAGTTGCTTGCCCACTATCTAATCTTTTGTCAAAGTTGTTAGAACAACAGCACGTAACGTAGCGCATCTTTTGAAACCTCGATTGAATGGCTCTGATTTTCACTCGTGGGTTCAATTAAGATCGAGTCGAATATCGCCTGCGAGATCGACCACATCCCGACAACAATAGCCATAAAAACAAGCGTCACAATCATGAATTCCAACGTAGCCTGCCCTGAGTCTTGCTTTTCATCCGAGTTCAAAATTAGATGCTTCATACAAAACAATCCTTATATCGAGATAACTATCGGCACTTTGGCTATCATCCTGTAGATATGTGGTTTGTCCTAAAACACTTATGACAACAGATCCAGATAGATCAGCTATCTCACATACACAACCCCAAGCATTTCCACCCATATCTAGATATCCTGAGTCAACAACACTCAAACCCGATTGAGAAAAATGTGATTCTATATATTCAACGACTTCATTAATTGACTGATCGGATCTATAGATCCACGTTGTAGAGATCTCACCTTGCTCTACTTCCTTTAGTTCCCAGACACCATCAGGTTCAATATAAGAAGCTAATTCATGCTCTTTACTCGACGCATCATTATCTACAAGCGAACTATCACTTCGAGCATCTATGTTTTCTGTTTGAATGTCATCGCTTAAAATCTGATCTTTATCTACATCGGTTATAAGTTCTAACAATTTTTCTCCCGTACTCTCTAAATTGTCTGCAAGCTCTATAGGCTTAGGTTCAACCAGATCTGTACTACATCCTCCAAGAGCAAAAACCACTAGACATATCAACAGCGCAAAACACAGAGCAAAATGCTTTAGATATGTGTCCTTAAGAGAACGATTAATCGGAGAACAATTAATTAGCTTTGCTCTTTTCATTTGCAATACCTAGCCGTTTCACAAATAACAGCACTCATAAAGAATTAATTCCATCAGCTATCGAATCCCAAAGCTCTTGAAGCTTGTCGCGAAATAATGCAACAGCAAGTATTGCAATAACCACAAGAACACCTACTAAGATTGCGTATTCTGTTGTCCCCTGCCCTGAATCTTTTTTTCGATCTTCTTTGCAAGAGATTAAGTTGCTTATTGCAAATATCATGCTCACATATGCCTTAGTTGATAGCTTGTTAATTACATCCATCTTGTCTCCTTTCAAAACGTATTTTTATTGTTTTAACTACCCCAACCCGCTAAACACGCCTCTTAATTGAGCGTTTTAAAACCTCTTTAAAAAAGTTGAAGAGCTTCGAGCAAAAATGGCCCTGCTATCAAAATAAACATTGCCGGCAAGATAAAAACGCCTGTCGGAATAAGCATCTTTGTTGGTGCTTTCGAAACCTCTTCTTCTCTATCAGCCTTGATCGAATTGCGTATCTGCCGACTTAAATTATCGAGCGCACTGTTCATTGCAGACCCATAGCGCAAAGTCCTTATGACCGTATCCGAAAAACGTTTAAATGATTTAGTTCCAATCTCTAAGCTAAGATCCTCCAAAACCTTTTCTTTAGATTCGATTCCTGCTAGTAAAAGTTTTGAAGCATGCCTGCAGCGTTTTGCCAACTTTGAATCAAATCCATCTACATAAGCGCTAAAAGAAGACTCAAATGTCATTCCGCCATTAATTCCAAGCTGTACAACATCTATTAATTGAGGTAGATCCTTATCCAATTGGTATCCAAGACCTCCCTTTGAAGTCTTACGAATCGCATCTCTGAATCTGTTTAATAACCTCGCATCTCTAGCGAAATAATTTTGCATTTCTTCGCTATAATCTTTACCTTCTTCTGAACTATCCATCTCTTTAGATAATTTCAATAGAAGTTCTTTTGAAATCTGTCTTTTCTTAAATCTCTCGAACAGCACGACACCTATTGCAGCTCCCGATATCCCAGATGTTGCAATAACTAGACAAAGCAGCAATGACTCAGGCATCTTTATTCCACCTCTATGCTTAAAATTCGTCTGATCATCCAAATACCTAAGAGCTCAAGAACAATCGCTGAAATAAATAACATCAATCCAGCGGGCGATGACACAAATCCAACAATGTGTGAAGGACTTATTAATCCAAGAAGCAAAAAGACACAGATTGGCATTACCGAAACAATGCGTGCTGAAAGCCGTGATTGTGAAGTTTTAATATCAAGTGATCTCTTGAGTTCGAAGTTTTCCTGAACACTAAGTGCCATCTTTTCCAAAAGTGGTTGAAGCTTTCCTCCTGTTTTCTGTTGGATTTCAAGCGTCACACTTAAAAAAGGTAGGTATCTGCTTACTCCAGATTCGCCTAACGAACTCAAAGCTTGTTTGGCAGATACTCCAGACCTCATATCTGATGAGACCTTAGAAAATGCAGCTCCCAAGGGTTGTGGCATATCTTTAGCAACCTGCTCAAATGATTGCATCAATGTAAGACCCGATTCATAACACACTCCTAAAGCACGCAGTGCGTCAGGAATAAGCGACTCTATCAGTTCATGTTGAGCATTTAGATATGATCTAGCTTTTAGGCGCAATAAGACAAACAACAAAAACACACATATTAGCCCAAACAGTATCGATCCAAACAAAATCGAGAACAAAACTAAGCTAATGCCAGCCATCAAAATCAAAGTCTGTAAAAGAGGTTCTTCCTTTGAAAGTATTTCTTTGAACGTTAGAGCTTCATTGAGTAATCTGACATAACGCTTGACATGAGAGTTTTTAAGAAGTTTCTTACTTATTAGAGATAATGCTGGCACACCTCCCCCAAGCAAAACTTCAATAATTGACGAGAAGATATCTCCTAATGAGTTTTTGGACTTTCCAGAACAACTATCAGCCTTGCCTCTAAAAGTGCTAGATTGTCTACCGCCCTCTACAAGAGCGCTATCTTGTTTTTCTTCTCCAACTCTTCTAACTCTTGCTCTAATTGAAATGTCATCAATGAACTTCGCGAAACCACTTGCAATGCAAGGAATCAAAATTCCAGCACAAATTCCAGATAAAATGACTATTAATATTGCAAGGAAAGCTGAGAACACCATCTTTGTACCTCACTATTCGTTGCAAAATCACTATTTGTAGGATCAGTAACCCATCTAGGAATATGACTCCAAATGTAGTTGTTTGAAGAAAAATCGAGCTTGACGAGGGGTAATACTTCTACATCGTCTCCAGCTGATCTGCATTGAGATATCTCAACGACTCTTCTTGAACCATCGCTTTGTCTTTCTACATGCACAATTAAGTTAAGCGCCGATGCTATTTGTCCTTTAATCACATCAGTTGGCAAATCCGACCCATACTTGACCATAGTTATAAGTCGACCAACCACTTCTAATGTTGAGTTTGCATGTAGGGTGGTCAGTGAACCATTGTGTCCTGTATTCATCGCCTGGAGCATATCGAGTGCCTCAGCGCCTCTACACTCCCCTACTACAATTCGATCAGGTCTCATCCTTAAAGCATTGATAACCAGATCTCTAATTGTTACCTCGCCAACGCCTTCTGTATTAGCGGGTCTAGCCTCAAGCCTTACAACATGCGGATGCCATTCGAACCTTAGTTCTGCAGCATCTTCGATCGTCACTATTCTCTCTTTATGGGGAAGATCTCTTGATAAGGCATTTAGAAATGTGGTCTTTCCAGATCCAGTCCCACCACTTACAGCAATATTTAGTCTTGCTTTAATAGCCCAACTTAAAAATTGTCGAATATTTGAATCTATAGTTTTAAGTTGAACCATTTCATCGAGCGTATACATAACTTTTCTAAATTTACGGATAGTTAGATATGGTCCATCTAAAGCAAGTGGTTTAATAACTACATTGACCCTATATCCACCTTCTAATCTCGCTGATACCATAGGACTTTGTTCGTCTACTCTTCGTCCAACTGGACCTAAAATCCTGTCGATAATCAGACGCATCTGTTCAGCATTAGAAAAAGTAGCGTCACTCTTATGCAAAACTCCATCTTTTTCAAAGAATAGATGTGTAGGCCCATTTGCCATGATCTCTGTAACATCGGGGTCGTCCAAAAGATTTTGTATCGGACCTAGTCCAACAACTAATTCAAAAACCTCTTTAACAACCCCATCTTTATATTCACCCAAAAAATCTATCGCGCCAGAATTGATAATCGACTCAAGAGCTCCGGCTACCTCACGCTTTGCTCGATTAGGATCATCAAGAAACATTTGAGCAATACGACTACTAGAGATCATTTCAAATAACAGATCTCTAACAAATTCAATAGACTTGTTTCTATCGATTGTTTTTGTCTTCTCAATAGAATTATTTCCTGAGACTTGTTCAACCCTGTCTAACAAAGCCATAATCTTTATCGTCTCCTACTTTTCTTCTCGCCGATTAATCTTGCTAAACCACTTTTGGCAGCTAGATATTCACGCGACCCATCTAACCTGTCTGAAAACTTGGGAATCATATGTTTTATAAGATCTCTACTAGAAACTAAAAGAGGATTTTTAGCTTGAATAAGAACTGATGGTCTGCCTAAGCTAAATGCTTGTTGTATCTGTTCTCCACCGTCTGAGATCTCATGAACTGAATTAGCATTGAGAGCAAACGCACAATCAAAACTAGTTATTTGGGACTTTGGCGAACAGCCATTCAGCGCATATGTGACTTTTGAATCTGGAATGCCTAATCGAGTTCTTAATCCTTCAGAGCGTTTGCAACCTGCAATAGAAGAAGCTCTTTGATCCATCAATAACAAAATGCCATCAGATGCTTCCATTGCATCGGCATGAATCTCTGTCCAAGCACTTGATGTATCAAAGATAACCAGATCACAAACCGGCAAAAGTCTTTTATAGGCTTCGAATAAAAGGCTTGATGAGTTCTGTATTAACTCTGGTTTTAGCTCAGAATAAATGATCGGAATTTGCTTCGAATCAAAAGCCTTTTGTGCTGCGTTAATGACATCTTTCTCTACAGAAATATTGATAAGAGAAAAGATAGGATCGTTAGAACAACAAAAACGCAGGTCTCCAAATTGAGTATCCAAATCTATCAAGACACACTTAAAACCAGAGCTATTTACAACAAGCGCTGTCGATATCGCTAATGTTGTTTTTCCGCATCCACCTTTGCCAGATATGATAGATATCGTTGTAGCTGTTTTTTCTAAGTGAGATTTTTCAGTCTTTGCCCTATTTGTTTGTAAAGCATCTAAATATTGAGACGATCTTTTTTGCGCTGTATCGTCCAAAGAGAAGTTATTCGATATTTTAGTGGTTGACAACTTATCTTCGAAAATATCATTTGCACTCTGAATTTCTTTTTCTTCAGAGATTTTTACATGCTTATTAGCTAGAGTCTCAAGTGCACAGCACTGTCTTAATTCAGCAAATGCTTGGTTTGAGCTTATGATTTTAGATGCACCAGCAGAAGATGCGTTACTTAAAAATGAACCGCTACGCCCCTCTGTCACCAAAATAATCTTACGATTCGGACTATCTTTATGAATCGCAGCAACAAGATTTAACTGAGACACATCCTTAATCTTGTCTCCAACAATTACGGGCACTGATTCTGAAATATATCTCAACTCAGTTCTGCAATACTCTCCAGATACAGAAAAGTGTATAGCCCTGTTATCTCTAAAACTAAGGGAAATGTCATCATTTATCCCACATATCACATATTTAAATTGATCAGTTTTTCTATCACTAACACTAGGGAGTTTTTCTAAACTCAAAACGCTGCTGCTCATTATTGCGTCGCCCCCTCTTGTTCAACCAACGAATCATGTGATGAGCTTGGAAGCGAGAAATAGAGCTCTCCTGTTTTTGAGGCTGAAATCAATTGCTCAATCGATTCAGGAGTTACGGCTAAAGTAATCCATGAAATAGAGCCTCTGCTTCTTCCGTCCCCAAATGTAGAGCTTGAATTTGATCCAGATGCATTGGTGGAATTGGACGTCTCTAAAACCAAAATATCTTCTCCCAACAAAACAACCCCAGAATCTGTAACCGAATAGACATCCACAGTGCTACCAGACTCTATGGCACCACCTACAGCCAATACATCTTCAGATTCAATACTTATTGCGCTCAAGCCCTCTGGAACTGTTAAAGCAACTTCTGATCTGCCAAGTTTTAATAAAGAAATTGGTTCGTTAGCAAGAATTTGAGTATTAACAGTTGATCCGATGATGTCATTTGGATCTGTGACAGCCTCTTCTGGAAGCAAATCTACAAGCCAAGTTTGTAATTCGATATCTGACGAAGTGACAACCTCGCCTGCTACAAGATCTCGTACAGCGACGCAGACTGCTACGGTCTCTCCGCCATATTTAATGATTGCGTCTTCTCTAGTCGACATAGCCTGCGCTCTTACATCTGAGATATAGATAAGCATGAAAATCGCAGCTAATACGCCACACACGATGCCAACTAGTAATCTTTTGTTAGAAAGAATAGACACTGTAAGCAGCCTCCCTCGTAATTTGCATAAATGCATATTGAGGGAAGCTTCTTAAGAAACAACTAATAAATGACTAAATAAAAACCTAAACAGTTCTAAGCAAAAGGCTGTCTTAAATTCTGCGATTTTAAATTTTGCAAGCTTTGGAAAAACGTAATTATAAACGCCTACTCCAAACGCAGACGTTGTTCTAAATCATGGAGCTCTTTTGGGGTATTAACGTTAACGAATGCACCACCGGAAGGGTTAGCATTAACAATTTCATCGTGTTCGACCTCGATGACTTTTACGCTATCAAACCACGATGTAGCTTTCTCGCACCCTTTTGACAGAGCAGCATCTACAGCTCTTAGACACGTATCCTTGCGATACACCGCATGAAATGGTTCATATCCAAATCTCGTCTTTGGAATAGCGACATCTCCATCTTCACGCTTAAGCTTAGCTAACAAGTAGCGAATTAGATCTGGGGAAGGAAAGACCATATCGCAAGCAACCAGAGCAACATAAGGTCCTTGTGAGTCAAATAAAGCTGTACGCATTCCAATCAATGCGCCTCGCTTACTTGTCTTATCTACTACAAGCTTTAAGCGGCCGCTATCTATATACGACTGCAAAAATCCAAGCTTTTCAGGCTCATTTGTGGTAATAATCATCTCATTGCAAATGGGAAAAAGACGTCTTACCGATCTCATAATCAAAGGTTCGCCTAAAAAAAGAACGGTAGCTTTCGACGTACCCATTCTTTTTGACTCTCCCCCTGCTTGTACGGCTACAGAAAGATCACTGAGATTTTTTTCTAGCGAAGAAATCTCAAAGTTTTCCATCTATATTTCTCTCCCCAACAGCTCTTTTAGGAGCATGCAAATCAAATGTTACAAAAAGCGAATATCCATTAGCGTAACGCAATAACCTACACAAGCACAGGCAGCAAGCGCATATTTATCACATTGCAGAATAATATTAAAGTTCAATCTCTACAATACTTTTATTCTCTAATGTTTTTTCAACATCAATTATTCTTTGATTAGAAGAGCCTCTGAATCTCAAACCTAAAGTTTTCAGATCCTGCATATAGGAGCCATCAACTATCACGTCACACAAACATAATAGATCGCAAGCAGCTTGCCCCAACTTACCCTCATAGATCTCCTCAAAAAGATATCCTGTATAAGCCCATATATCTAGGCCTATTGTCTTACATCTTTTAACGAGTTCAATGCATGGGACTGGCTGCTCAAAAGGCTCTCCACCAGATAGCGTGATGCCTCTAAGAAGCGGATTTGCCTTCACCTCACCAAAAATATCCTCAATATCCCTAAGTTGTCCACCTTCTGGATCATGAGTCTGTGGATTATGACATCCTGGGCATTTATGAGAACATCCCTGAGTAAAAATTGTGTAGCGAATTCCTGGCCCATCAACAATCGAATCATTGACCGTTCCTGCTACCTTAATTTTCATTACTCTCTAATCTCCTCAAATAACCGATCCATAATCATAATGTAGGCGCCCTAGCCTTTTTATGCCATAAAAACATGGAGACATAACCTTATCGGAAATGCCTCCACTTAAAAAAGCTAGATCAATTGTCAAAGTCTTAGATCCCATGCTTTACTCTATCGTGCTCCTCAGCACGCTTGCCATCATTAAATCTATCGAGAGTTCCTACTAAATAACCGGTGATACGGCGTATTCTCTCAAATCCTACTGAGCCCTCATCTTCGGTACGTCCGCATTTTGGACAAACATCTCCAATAATTCCGTTGTACCCACATACTGGATCACGATCAACTGGATGGTTGATCGAACCATATCCAATTCCGCAATCATGCATATGGCGAATGACCGCCTCAAAGGCCTCAAGGTTGTCCATTGGATCGCCATCAAGTTCAATGTAGCTGATGTGGCCGGCGTTTGTCAGAGCATGATATGGAGCTTCAATAGCAATCTTGTCGAACGCTGAAATGTTATGGTAAACAGGCACATGGAAGCTATTTGTATAGTAATCACGATCGGTAATTCCTGGAATAGATCCATAACGCTCTCTATCGATACGAACAAATCTCTCAGAAAGTCCCTCGGCAGGAGTTGCTAGAAGCGAGAAGTTGAGGTGTGCCTTCTTGGCCATCTTATCCATGTAATTCCTCATAAATCCAACAATTTCAAGACCAAGATTTTGAGCACGCTCACTTTGACCATGATGTTCACCAATTAGAGCAACTAAGGTTTCGGCAAGACCGATGAAGCCAACAGAAAGAGTTCCATGCTTTAAGACCTCAGACTGTTCATCTCCCCAACTGAGTTTGTCGGAATCGATCCAGACACCCTGTCCCATCAAAAATGGTGCATTGTAAACCTTCTTATGGCATTGAATCTCAAAACGCTCTAGAAGCTGACGGCAACAAAGATCTAGTTTGTTCTCTAAAAGCTCAAAGAATAGTTCGATGTCACCTTTCGATCTAATGCCAAGCCTTGGAAGATTGATCGATGTAAACGATAGATTCCCACGACCTGGAGTAACCTGTCTTGCTCTGTCATAGACATTACTTATAACCCTTGTGCGACATCCCATATAGGCAATCTCAGTCTGAGGTGTTCCATCGTAGTACTCGATATTAAATGGAGCATCCTGAAATGAAAAGTTCGGGAAAAGCCTTTTAGCGGAACACTCACATGCTAACTTAAATAGGTCATAATTTGGCTCGCCTGGCTCATAGTTGATTCCCTCTTTAACTCTAAAGATTTGAATTGGAAAGATTGGTGTCTCACCATTGCCTAGGCCAGCCTCAGTTGCTAACAAAACGTTACGAATGACCATACGGCCTTCTGGAGAGGTATCCATTCCATAATTGATTGAAGAGAATGGAGTCTGCGCGCCAGCACGAGAATGCATAGTGTTCAGATTATGGATAAAAGCCTCCATAGCTTGATAGGTAGCACGATCGGTATCGAGATAGGCCTGATGCTCAGCATACTCTTGTGCCTTGAGAACTGTTTCAGCGTCAAATCCAAACTTCTCACAAAGCGCTTTTCGCTCAGAGACAACATAATCTTGATTCATCTCAAGAGAGGGCATGATTCCTGTAGACTCACAGATCTCCTCAATAAGTCCCTTTATTGTTTCTTGACTATCCTTTAGACCAGCAAGAAGTTCTAAAGCGCAAGCCAAAGCCTTACGATACATCTTCTTATAGGTCTTTCTAACACCAACCGACATTCCGTAGTCAAAATCACAGATCGACTGACCACCATGTTGATCATTTTGATTTGATTGAATAGCAATGCAAGCTAGCGCAGAGTAGCTGCTGATATCGTTTGGCTCACGCAAAACACCATGCCCTGTTGAAAATCCTCCTTGAAAAAGTTTGGATATCTCAATCTGGGTGCATGTGGTAGTTAAGGTGTAGAAGTCAAGATCGTGAATATGAATATCTCCATCGCGATGAGCTTTTGAAAATTCAGGTGCTAAGACCTTCATCTCATAGTATTTCTTAGCAGATTCAGATCCATACTTAAGCATCGTGCCCATGGCAGTATCAGCATCAATATTTGCATTCTCTCTTTTAATATTGGAATCTGATGCATCAAAAGAGGTGATCTCGTCCAAAGTCTTCATAAGACTCGTATTGGACTCACGAATCCTGCTGCGCTCATCACGATAACGGATATAGCGTTTTGCAGTTTGGACAAATCCATTCTCTATCAAAACCTCTTCGACAAGGTCTTGAACACCCTCAACTGTTGGAGTGCCCTCAATAGCTCCATTTGTGATCTTGGTAACAACCTGATCTGCAAGCTGCTGAGCAGTATCACGCCCATCAAGATTTCCAGAAGCGATAAAAGCTTTATCGATAGCGTCGACAATCTTAGTCTCATCGAATGGAGCGGTGCGTCCATCTCTTTTGACGATGCTATCGATAAGAGCGTTAGCTACACCTGTGGTACGAACTTCTCTGTTTTGCATTGTGATTCCTTCCGGATGAGCATATTGAAAACTACTGCGTTTTTCTGCTACCCAACATTTGCTACCCACTGTACCTATTAATCGCAAAATATGCTCATAAGCACAATATATTGTGGTCGTCTTTCTTTTGAGTACGCATATATAGTATAGAAGGGGGTTAGAGATTTCAATAGAAATGTAGAATTATTCTTTGAAAATCACCGATGAATCAAAAAAAGAAGCACT
>CAZLCK010000019.1:0-27256 GCA_964558235.1 uncultured Coriobacteriaceae bacterium | reverse complement strand
TTGTGTTATTGAGGGGGATTGCCTGAGAGTTTGAGGCTCAAAGGACAAAAAGTGTTGATGGGCTGAAGTTAATGAATTCTTAAAATTCCTACATCAATTCTTCATAAAATTTAACGTTTGAAAAGTGTAAGTTACTTCACTTGAAAATGAAGAAATTTTTCCAAATTAATTCAAATTATTTTTTAATTAAAATATGGGTTCGATCTTAATCCAATTTAAACACTATATATAGTAGTGGTTTTCAGATTATTTTCAGAAATCATACTATATGTTGTAATTGATGAGTTATTTGGACAACGTTTACAGTTCTTAATGTCTCCTAAATTTATACTAAAAATGTTCAAAATCACTCTTTTTATCTAGATATTTTCAGTTTTTACCCTTTTCATCTATTGCAAATCCTTGTAATATTACAAGTCCCCAATAACACCTCTCTAGCGATGAGCTAGGAGAGTGAGATGTATAGCAAATATTGTGCATTTGTATCTGGCTTGGTTGATGCTTTTGCATTAGAAGGTGGTTTCGATGATAAGGAATCCACTAGAAAGACGCTAGATTTTGATCGTTTCTCCAACGGTGGGTCTATCGTTGAGCCAGGGCGCGTTTCAAAATTCTCTTCTTTTTGCAAAGACCGTATTTATCAATTCATAAAACACATATATAGAGTTTTTTATTATTTACCATCTGGATTTGGTATTTCGTTACCCTATCCTGCATCTTTTCCGTTATTTTGCCAGTACTAATATTTTTACCCTTGCAATCTATCGGTATCTATTTAGAAAGTTGGTGAGAAAATGACAAGTCGTCGATCTAAAGACTCAAGATCCCCATTTAGATCCCCATTAGAGGGTGAAGACGGGCAAAGACCAGTTGAAAATTATGAGGGCGAGCAAACAATTGAAGTATTGCCAACCGATTTCCCGAAGATGAAAGTATATTTGTTTGGCGGTTTAAGAGTTTACATAGATGGGCAAAAAGTGCCAGATTCAAAGTGGTCTCAAAGGAAGGCAAAACTATTATTTGCGCATTTGGTTACCAGGTTTGGCAGAGAGGTAGGCAGGAATAAGCTTATTGAATCACTGTGGCCTGACATGGATGCGATTAGGGCAGTGGATAATTTTTATGTGATCTGGTCTGCGGTAAAGAGGGCGCTCAAGAATAAGAATGGAGATTGTCCTTATGTTATTAGTAACGGATCACTATATAGAATTGACCCAATATTAGTTGAATCTGACGTACAAGAATTTGATTACCTAGCTAGGTACATACTTTTCCATAAGATAAGTGAAAAAGAGATGAGTGATATCTTTGTGAGAATGGATCAGATTTATAGCGGAGATATGCTTACGGGAACTGAATGCGACGCTTATATGGAAAGGGTTAGAGAGCGGTATCGTCATACGTATATCGATGCATTGCTAGCGGCATCAGAGATAATGCTTGAGTCGGGAAATAATGGTGGAGCGTTGTGGTTTTCAAGAAAAGCTTTTTCATTAGAAACTCAAAGAGAAGATGTGTATCAAATATTGATGAAGTCTCAGGGAATGTCTGGCCAGCGAACAGCTGCGATGGAAACATTTTTCTTATGTAAGAGATATCTTGATGAACAGTTAGGTGCAACGCTGTCAAAAAAGACAATAGAGTTATACGAAAAGATACTTAATGATGAACTTTGATCTTTGCTAATGGTGCTGGTAAATAACATTTTTTTGTGGAGAGCTGGAATAAAAAACACAGGAATTTGGTCTTAGTTTAGAAATGACTAAGAGATGATTTAGGTTTGTGGAGGTGTTTATTAGGAAGTGGAATTTAACATATTGAGTAATAAAGCTGCACTCCGAGTTATCACTGAAATATGAGAGGTGGTTATTGGGGAAGGAGTGTAGAGGGTAGATGGGCACATATGCTGCCTGTCTACCCTATTATCGATCAGATATTGTCGACAAATGTTTGTTGAGCCAAACCATGACCTTTTAAATGTATCAGATGGAGTATTCTTATTACTGAAATAATTGATTGGCTATAAACAAAGGGAAGCTAAAACACATATGGCGAATCTATTGAAAAAGTTATTCACATTAGGTGAAGGCAAAGAGGTAAAACAATACGAAAATATCGTCGGCAGAATCAATGAGCTTGAGTCAGATATGCAAGCCAAATCTGATGAAGAACTCAAAGCTATGACAACAACTTTGCGTGAGCGAGCTAGTAATGGCGAAAGCTTGGATGATATTTTGCCTGAGGCATTTGCTTCTGTAAGAGAAGCATCTAAGCGCGTTTTAGGAATGAGACACTTTGATGTTCAGTTAATTGGAGGAATGGCATTACACGCTGGTGAGATTGCTGAGATGAAAACTGGAGAGGGAAAAACTTTGGTTTCAACTCTAGCTGGATATCTAAATGCAATTTCTGAAACCGGCGTTCATATCGTTACTGTTAACGACTATCTAGCAAAAAGAGATAGCGAGTGGATGGGTCAGATCTATAAGTTTATGGGGATGAACGTTGGTCTTATCCAAAACGGTATGAAGAGCCCATTAAGAAAACCTGCATATGATGCAGATGTTACTTATGGCACCAATGCAGAATTTGGCTTTGACTACCTAAGAGACAATATGGTTGTTAGAGCTACAGATAGGGTTCAACGCGGACATGCATATGCGATTGTTGACGAGGTGGACTCAATTCTTATTGATGAGGCGAGAACACCATTGATTATTTCTGGTGCAGCGACTCAAGCAGCAGAGATGTATAAGAAATTCGCTAAGATCATGCCGGCGTTGAAGCGTGATGAGGACTTTGAGCTTGATGAGGCCAGAAAAACTATAATGGCAACGGATAATGGCCTGAGAAAAGTCGAGTCGCTTTTGGGTATGGGCGATATGTTCTCCGATCCATCTGGCCAACTTGTCAATCATTTACAGCAGGCTCTAAAAGCTGAATTTATGTTTCATAAAGATGTTGACTATGTGGTTGTTGATGGTGAGGTTAAGATCGTTGATGAGTTTACCGGACGTATCATGGAAGGTAGACGCTACTCCGATGGGTTGCATCAAGCGCTGGAGGCAAAAGAGGGAGTTTTAGTTAAAGAAGAGAATCAAACTTTAGCTACTATCACTTTGCAAAATTACTTCAGACTCTACGATAAGCTTTCTGGCATGACTGGTACTGCTATGACAGAAGATGCTGAGTTTAAGCAGATCTATAACATGAGTGTTGTAGCAATTCCACCAAATAAGCCTGTTGTTAGAAAGGATGAAAACGATTTTGTCTATCGCACCTTAGATGCAAAGTTTGATGCGATCGTTGAGGAGATTATCGAAAGACATGAGGTTGGACAGCCTTGCTTAGTTGGTACTGTTTCGATCGAGAATTCCGAATTACTTTCTAGAAAGCTTGGCAAGCATGGAATTGTTCATCAAGTCTTGAATGCTAAATACCATGAGCAAGAAGCTCACATCATCGCACAGGCTGGTCGTAGCGGTGCTGTAACAATCGCAACTAATATGGCTGGTCGTGGTACAGACATTTTGCTAGGTGGAAATCCGCAGTTTATGGTCAATGACGTTTTAATTGCAAACAACATCGATCCAGAAGAGGCAACAGATCTACAGCGAGAAAAGGCTTTTGCAAAGGCAAAGCAGATTTGCGATGAAGATCACGACAAGGTAGTTGAACTTGGCGGACTCGCGGTTATCGGCTCTGAGCGTCATGAATCAAGACGTATCGATAATCAGCTAAGAGGTCGTTCTGGTAGACAGGGAGACCCTGGAGTCACAAGGTTTTATCTGTCTTTGGAAGACGATTTGATGCGTCTATTTGGTGGCGAACGTATGGAGCGCGTTAGTCGTATGATGGCTAAGACTGGTACGCCTGATGATGTGCCAATTGAGGCTGGAATGGTATCGAAAGCCATAGAAAATGCGCAGCATCAAATAGAATCATTGAACTTCTCTGCAAGAAAAAATGTTTTGGAATACGATGATGTAATGAACTTGCAAAGGCAGGCAATTTACGAAGAGCGTAATCGCATTTTGGATGGAAAAGATATCCATGCTAGATCGCATGAAATCCTGCTGGAGACGGTAGATAGAGCTGTTCAGGAATATTGCTCAGATAAAGATTGGGATCTTGATGGATTACATTCTTGGTTAGTCCAAACTACTGGGAATCCTGAGATTGAACTCGAGGGCGCGAAGGATATGGAATCTAAAGAAGAGATCCAAGAAGCGCTTAGCGAGCTACTCAATGATATCTATAATCAAAAAAAGGAAATTCTAGGCGAAGACCAAATGCGCCTGTTGGAGACGCAGGTTATGCTTCGCACTATGGATACTAGGTGGATGACGCATCTTCAAGAGATGGATTATTTAAAAGCTGGAATAGGTCTTAGAGCCTATGGTCAACGCGATCCTCTAGTTGAGTACAAGACAGAAGCACATAGAGCATTTGGGCTTCTGCGTGATTCTATGTATGACGATTTTATCCGTACTGTCTTGAGAATTAAAATCGTTCGTAAAGAGGAATCACCTGATGTGACTGAAGGTGCAACATTTTCTGGACCAAGTGATAATACTGGTTCGATTAGATCTGCTGTTAATCAATCGACTGCCACAATTACAAGTACTGCTACTACTAGCGCTCAGGTGTCGCAGACAGTAAGTACGCCTACTCGACCTCTTCCAACGGGCAAAACACAGACATTTGTTAAGGATAAGGATGATCCATTTGCAAATGTTGGCCGAAATGATCCATGCCCATGTGGAAGTGGGAAGAAGTTTAAGAAGTGTCACGGCGCTAACCAAGGTGCTTAGAAGTTTTATTTTGGAGAGTATATGGTAGAAGATCGTACAGAGGAGCTTGAATCACTTGCAAAGCGCATAGCTGCTGTAGGCTCATATCTCCATATCGATTCAAAACGCAAGCAACTATCTGAACTTGAAGAAAAGACCTTAGCATCTGGCTTTTGGGATGATACCCAAAGAGCACAGATTATAACTAAACAGGCATCTGATCTTAGAGATGAGATATCCGAATATGACAATGCTGTTAGCAAGGTAGAGGATGCTATTGTTGCAAACGAACTTGCATCTGAAGGTGATGACGAGACGCTTGCGATTGAGGTGGACAAAAGCATCAAAGAACTAATTAGCAGCATCGATGCATTGGAACTCTCATCGTGGTTCAATGGAGAGTTTGACCACGGGGATGCAATTGTGACCGTGACCCCTGGTCAGGGAGGTCTTGAAGCCCAGGATTGGACCGAGATGCTCTTTCATATGTATACAAGATATGCCCAAAGAAAGGGCTGGGGAATTAGAGTTTTAGACGCTCCAGCAGCTGAAGTTATAGGTATTGATAGAGCTACATTTGAAGTCAAGGGTAGAGATGCTTATGGCATGCTTATCTCTGAGCAGGGTGTTCACAGATTGGTAAGAATATCTCCTACTGATGAAAAACAGCGTCGCCAAACTACTTTTGCCGGAGTTGAGGTTTTGCCGGTTTTGCCAGATGAGATAAGCGTTGATATCAATCCAAATGATTTGCGCATTGATGTTTATCGCTCAAGTGGACCTGGTGGGCAATCAGTAAACACCACTGACTCTGCTGTAAGAATTACCCATATTCCAACGAAAATTGTAGTTACTTGCCAAAGCGAAAAGTCGCAGCTTCAAAACAAAGAGTCGGCAATGAAGATTTTAAAAGCAAAGCTCTATGAGGTTGAAAAGGCAAAAAGAGCTGCTGAGCTTGATGAGCTTCGTGGCGAGAAAAAAGAGATTTCTTTTGGAAACCAAATTAGAAATTATGTGATGTATCCATATACTTTGGTAAAAGATGTAAGAACTGGAGTAGAGACTGGAAATGTTGAGGCAGTGCTAGACGGAGATATCGACAAATTTGTCATAGAATATCATCGTTGGCGGGTCTCGAATGAAAATTAGCTAATTATTTCTTATCATTTGTCTTATGAATGATGATAGACAATGCGTGATGTTACGGTGCGTGTGTGCCTATTGAAATGGTGTATTGCTGTTGATAAAAGAGTATATTTGTGGGGAGCGTGAAAAAGTGTCAGCAGCCAATGAGCTATATGATATTAAAGCTGCAACTTTAGGCGCTAGCTTGATGCGAAAAGATATCATAGAGATGATCTCTGAAGCAAAAAGCGGGCATCCAGGGGGATCTCTTTCAGCTGTAGATATCGTTGCCTCTTTGTATTCAAGTGGAATTATGAATATCGACAAAGACAGCCTTGATGATCCTTTGCGCGATAGATTTATCTTATCTAAAGGTCATGCTGCCCCAGTTCTATATGCCGTTTTAACTCAAATTGGTGTCTTAGAACGCGATGAGTTAAAGACTTTAAGAAAACTTCATAGTAGATTGCAAGGTCACCCAGATTGCCGAAAGCTTCCTGGTGTGGAGATTTCGACTGGTTCTTTAGGACAAGGCCTTTCCATAGCAGCTGGTATAGCACTCGCTTTGAAAATAGATTATTCAGACGATGTGCCAAGTGTTTTTGTGCTTCTTGGAGATGGAGAAATTCAGGAGGGACAAATTTGGGAGGCTGCAGAGTTTAGCTCACACTACAACCTGAATAACTTGATCGCGATCGTTGATTACAACAACATCCAAATCGACGGAAAGTGTAGCGATGTCATGGATGTTTCACCAGTAGCTCAAAAGTGGGAGGCTTTTGGATGGAAGGCCTTTGAAGTCGATGGGCATAATATCTCTGAGTTAGTTGATGCATTTGATCAAGCGAAGAAATATTTAAATGGACCAGTTGCTATAGTCGCAAAGACGATTAAAGGCAAGGGTGTTTCGTTTATGGAAGACACTGCTGCTTGGCACGGAAAAGCTCCAAATTCAGAAGAGACAAGGAATGCTTTAGAAGAGTTGGATGTTCAAATTGCAAATGCACGTGCAATGATGGAGGTCGAAGATGTCCGATAAAGCTACACGTGCTGCTCTTGGCGAGACTTTAGTAGAGCTTGTTAATGAGGGAATAGATGTAATGGCAGTTGATGCCGACCTTTCTGGATCTACTACAACAAAAGTATTGGGAGATTATTGTAGTAGCAGATTAGTAAATGTTGGTATTGCTGAGCAGAATATGATTGGAGTTGCAAGCGGTCTCTCGCTTTGCGGAAAAACTGTATTTACCGGTTCTTTCGCTGTTTTTGGTACAGGGCGCAACTACGACCAAATTAGAAATACGGTCTGCTACTCAAATCTTAATGTTAAAATTTCGCCTACTCACTCTGGAGTTTCTGTTGGGCCAGATGGTGGTTCACATCAGATGATAGAGGATATATCTTTGATGAGAACTCTGCCAAATATGAAAGTTTTAGTTCCGGCAGATTATATGAGTGCAAAAGCTGCAGTGAGAATTGCTGCAAAGACCTATGGTCCATTTTATATTCGCTTAGGCCGCGCAAAGTTGCCGCAAATCTATGAAACCTTTGATGATTTTGAACTCGGTAAGGCAAGATTGCTAAAGGAAGGTAGCGAGATTACAATCGTTGCTTGTGGCGCTATGGTTGATCAGGCCTTAAAGGCGGCAGAGGAGCTTTCAAAAGATGGAATATCTGCTGAGGTTATCGATGCATTTTCTATAAAGCCGCTAGATGGTGAGACTATTTTGGCCTCAGTTAAAAAGACTAATGCAATAATTACAGCCGAAGAACATTCGATCTATGGTGGACTTGGTTCGGCTGTTTCAGAATTTTTAAGCGAAAATTATCCTGTGAAAATGAAGCGCGTTGGGGTTCAAGATAAGTTTGGCACTTCAGGTGAGGCAGATGAGCTATTCAAAGAATATGAGCTAGATAGCTCATCTATTGCAAGAAAGGCCAGACAGCTTTTGGCACGATGACAAAAAGTTGTCAATTGCGCCAAGAGCGCGCTAAGGCTGCTTGTAGTTTATGGCTGCAAGCAGCTTGTGTTTTGTCAGCAATACTTCTGTCGCTACATCTGGTGTCCATAAATTGGTATTTTTTATGAAAAATAAGCGCCATTAATAGGCAGTTTACACCGATTGCCCTGCGTATATCTGCGTATATACTAGTTTTTCGATCAAGCGCAGACCATGTGATTAGGTCTTTGGTAGAATATCAAAATCACTCGAAATGTCATGGATTAAATGTAGCCTTTTTCGATTGGAGCACATGTGAGTTTAGAGGAACGCCCTTTAGAGGGTACCATGCCGGACGAATCAAATGTTACCGGTGCTCATGTAAAAGCTTCTAGGTCAAATAGAGATCAACGTGAATATACCTCTAGCATCCCGGTCGTTGATGCTAACAGCGTTTTGGAAGCAGAGCAAACTAAATCAACACGAAGACAAAATCCTGCTCGTACCGGGTCGATTCCCGCTGTTCGAACGGGCAATTCATCAAGATCACGCATGGATTCTGTGCCACAGGGAATTCCAGCTGCAGCAAAGCCTGCAATTGTCTTTGACCATGTCACAAAAATCTATGATGCTCAGCCAGATAACCCAGCACTTAGTGACATCAGCTTAAAGGTTTATCCTGGAGAGCTTGTGTTTTTGGTCGGACATTCTGGGTCGGGCAAGTCAACTTTTATTCGACTTATAAATCGCGAAATTCGAGTTACATCGGGAAATCTCTATGTTGCAGGTGAGAATCTGTCGACTATGAAAAACTGGAGAGTTCCATTTTTGCGTAGAAACATCGGATGTGTCTTTCAAGATTTTAAGCTTTTGCAAAAAAAGACAGCGTTTGAAAACGTTGCTTTTGCATTAGAGGTAATTGGAAAGTCAAAACATATCATCAGAACTCAAGTTCCTGAGGTTTTGCGTCTAGTTGGTCTTGAGGAGAAGCTCGACAAATATCCGGATCAACTCTCTGGTGGAGAGCAGCAAAGAGTTTCGATCGCTCGCGCAATTGTAAATAGACCTCCACTTTTGATCTGTGATGAGCCAACAGGAAATCTTGACCCGCAAACGTCGCTAGGCATTATGCGTCTTTTGGACAGGATCAACCGTACGGGCACGATCGTGTTGATCGCAACGCACGATAAAGAGATGGTTAATAACATGAGGAGGCGCGTCATCGCCTTGGAGTCCGGTCATATTATTCGTGATCAGGACAAGGGGGTGTATGGAATCGATGCGTAGTCTTGGGTATTTTATCAAAGAAGCTTTCGTCAATTTCAAAAGGAATTTTTCGACAGGAATTGGATCGATTATCACCATATTCCTTTCGCTTTTCTTAATAGGATTATTCTTCTTTGTGAGTATTATCGCGAACTCTATTGTTACATCAGTTGAGGATAGTGTTACGATCACAGCCTATGTCTCTGATGAAGCCTCTGATGAAGACATTCAAACTGTTATGCAATATATAAGTAGTCTCGACTACGTTGAAAGTGTTGGATTCACGACTAAAGAGCAAGCTTTGGAAAATTTTAGCGAGTCCAGTTCTACAAATGCCGATATGGTAGTTTTGATGGGTGACGATAATCCATTACCGCGTTCGATCGAAGTTGAACTTTCTGATCCTCAGCAGGTAGAGATAGTTGCTGAACAGATCCGCACAAACGAAACATTTATAGAAATTTGCTTCAATTCCAACCCCGATCGTTATGTTTTGTATGGTCAGGAAAGTGTCGAGCGTCTATTTAGCGTTACTAATATCGTTCGTTATGCAGGAATAGCTGCGGTTATTCTTCTAGTATTTGTAACTCTAATCTTTATCAACAATACAATCAGACTTGCAATTATGGCTCGTCGTCGTGAGATCTCTATCATGAGACTGGTTGGCGCTACAAAGGGCTTCATTCGAGGACCATTTGTCATGGAGGGAGTCTTACACGCTATCATAGGTGCGGCTTTGGCAATCTCTGTCCTTTGGGTTATGCAGATGTTTTTCGCGCCATATCTCACAGGGGTTATCTCGTGGCTTCCAGTTGAGATCACAACGATCGAATTCTTGATGGTCTCGCTAATTTTGGTGATTATAGGTCTTTTGATCGGACTCTTTGGATCTGCACTAGCAATGCGCAGGTATCTAAAGGTTTAGGAACTTTATTAAAAAATGGATCTGCAGCAGGGCAATGAGGAATACAATTGCATTCCTTCGACAATACCCCCTCAAGCGCCGGGCCCAAAACGAGCACCACGAATTATTCAAATTATTTTGGTGGGCATTGTCTGTTTTGTATTAGGACAGTTTGTCTCATTTGCCGGTTGGATTGATCTTTTTGGTTTTCCTCGTTATTACGAGTCTGGACAAACCATCTCTGCCGCAGAGTTAGCTTCAAGAGTAAGAGAGGTTTCTAGGTTACTAGATTCCAATGCTCTATATGATTTTGAAGTCGATTCTGCCACGAAGACCACAATTGATGCCATGCTTGCCTCAAGTGGGGACAAAAACGCTCAATACTTTACTGAAGACTACTACTTAGAATATTTACAATATACTTCTGGCTCTTATGTGGGAATTGGTGTTCAGATCACTACAATAGGCGACTATCAGGTTATTGCTGGAGTTTATGAGGGTTCTCCTGCAGAGGAGGCTGGAGTTTTGCCCGGAGATATTTTTGTATCAATCGATGGGCAGACGGATTTTTCTACTTCAGAAGAGGTAGTTCAATTGATTGCACGAGATGAGGGTGAGACCGTAGAGATTACATGGTTGCGTCCAACATCTGAGAGTTTAGAAAATCTTATTGAGTCTACTGTGACAACCTCTGAGGATAGCGAGGCGGACAGCGAAACGGATAGCGAGACTAGCACTGATTCTGATACCTCCGATAGCTCCGATGCATCTAACAGTGCAGATGCTTCTCAAGAACTTGACGATTCCCAAGAACTTCAGCTTGATGGCGAAATCATTACAACAACAATCGAGTATCGTCAATTTGATATAACCAATCTTGAATATGAAATGATCGATGATGTGGGTTATATCTACTTGATGAGCTTTAATATGCAAGCTGCCGAGGATGTAAAAGAGGCTCTCGAAGATCTGATGAGTCAAGGTGCTACTGCTATAGTGTTAGATCTTCGCGATAATGCTGGCGGATATGTTGATCAGGCCATTGAGATTGTCTCGATGTTTGTTGAAGAAGGCTCCGTCATACAGATTGAGACGGCAGATGCTATTACAACTGTAGAAGTTACTGGTGATTTTATCTGTGATCTTCCACTAGCTGTGATAGTGAATGAAAATTCGGCTTCGGCTTCAGAGATTACAGCCGCGGCGCTTCAAGATCATGGTCGGGCAATTCTAGTTGGCACCCAAACTTATGGCAAGGGGACAATGCAGACGTTGACTCCTCTGTCTTTTGGAGGTGCGGTCAAATATACAATTGCCGAGTTTTATAGCCCGTTAGGTCACGATATCAATGAAGTTGGAATCACTCCAGATGTAGTAGTTGAAGCGACTGACCAGACGATTCAGTCTCTAAGTGAAGACCCCCAAGTTCTTGCTGCGATAGAAAGCATCAAGTGAACAAGATATGGCAAAGAAGAAAAGAGGCAGGTCGTATGGCCGAAAAAAGCCATACCGACAAAAGTCATATATTGGAATTTTGCCAACGGGAAAGATTCGTGTTTCGCTAGATGGTTATGGGTTTGTAGAGACTGCGGAGGGCAATTTCTTTATCCCTGCGTCTAGGTTAAATGGCGCAATGGATGGTGACATGGTTCGCGTTCGCCCCAGCTCAAATCGTCGTCCAGATACTCGATCCAAGTCAGGACAGCCTTATAAATTCAAATCAACTCCCAAAGCTACTGTCGATTGTGTGTTGGAGCGCGCACATGAGCGTATCGTGGGTCTTTATCTCTTACTTGAGGGGATTGGATACGTTGTTCCACAGGATAGGCGTCTAGATTACCTGATTAGAGCGGCTGTTCCAAGCGGTTTAAATCCTAAAGATGGCGATGTTGTTTTGCTAGCATTTTCAACATACCCTTCAAAGCATGAAGAGCCTAGTGGAATGGTCGAGCGAATTCTTGGAAATCAAGATGATCCAGATATCCTAGATGAAATAATTGCTGCAAGACATGGGATTAAGACTGACTTCTCGCAAAATGCACTTGAAGATGCTAGGCAGTGTACGTTGGATATCGATAAAGCACTTCAAGAATCTGATAGGCGTGACATTCGTGATAGGCTTGTCATTACGATAGATCCAGCGAACGCGCGTGATTTTGACGATGCTCTATCTGTGGATTATCCTCCTGAAGCCAAGGGAGATATACGCCTTGGTGTCCATATTGCTGATGTTTCAAATTATGTTTTGTGCGATACCCATCTAGATTTGGAGGCTAGAGCAAAATCTACGAGCACCTACTTCCCAAAAAAAGTCTTTCCGATGCTTCCAGAAGAGCTAAGCTGTGGGCTTTGTTCGCTAAATCCAAATGAGGAACGTCTGGCATTTAGCGTAGATATGGTGATCGACAGTAATGGGGATGTTGTCCTAGTTGAGATCTATCCAAGTGTGATCAAGTCGAGAGCTCGATTGGATTACTCAAGCATTCAGTCTATGTTTGACAAAAAGATCGATTATCCAGAAGACGAGGTGGGAAGGCTCTTAAAAGACCTGCACAAGCTGACTTCAAAACTTCGCAATAAGAGGATGTCTAGGGGTGCGCTTGATTTTGATTCCTCTGAGCTAAAAGTGTTATTTGATGAAACAGGCGAACCAGTTGATGTGGTTACGAGGTCAAAAACCGATGCGACTGACCTTGTTGAAGAGGCTATGATTTTAGCTAATGAGGTTGTAGCTTCTTATATGCTAAAACACAACAATCCATGTGTTTATAGGATTCATGATGAACCTGCGATGGATTCTATTGAAGAGATTCGGCCGGTATTAAAAGGAATGGGATATAACTTTAAGAAGGCAAAATCTATGCGCGAAATGTTTCAAAATGTTTTAGACGACTCAAAAGGGACTTCGGAATCACAAATTGTTTCTTCGATTATGTTAAGGGCTATGAAACAGGCTGTGTATAGCGACGAGTTCACCACACACTTTGGCTTAGCTTCAAATGGGTATTGCCACTTTACCTCACCAATTAGAAGATATCCCGATCTTATGACCCACCGCCTGCTTCGAAAAGCTCTTTTTAATGAGGCTATAAGTGCGGGAAAGATTTCCAAGAATGCACCAAAACCTGCTGCAATTAAAAACTTAGACAAGATGATCGCCGATCTAAGGCCAATTTGTTCGCACTGCTCAAAGATGGAGCGCGAGGCGGAAAAAGCATCGTACGAAGCTCTTGAATTTATGGTCTGTAGGTATATGGAACAATTTGTTGGACAGGAATTTTCGGCAATTATTGTTAACGTTATGCGCTTTGGGTTTTTCGTCAAAATCGATAATGGGTGTGAGGGTTTAGTTCCACTTGGCAGCTTAGATGGTTGGTATAACTACGACGAAGAAAAGCGCGTTTTGACAGATAGCGAGAGTCCTTCTGCTAAAAGTTTTAGGCTTGGACAGCATGTAAGGGTTATTCTGTGTCCGTTGGGAGAGCATCCAAATAGGCTTACGTTTAAAGTAGCAAAGTGACCAACGTTTCAGGGGCGTGGACAGAATTTAACTGTGGCTTAGCATCTGAGTTGTAACATCTGAGTTTTAATCTGGGTTGTAACATCTGAGTTTTAACATCTAAGGCTTAGTATCTGAGCTTGAGTATCTGAGGCTTTTAATCATCAAGTCTGTTTAATCACGTTCGTCATATTAGTCGCGTTCGTCACATCAATCACGCTCGTCGCATCGCACTAAAAACCCACACCAGAAAGCATTAGTTCTATATATCGTTTAGCCGCCCTCGGACTTCTGCCGCCGCAACGAATCGCATAAGCTTCAGCACCAGAGATCAAGCTCTCCTCATCATATTTAAGTCCTGCAACCTTTGCGAGCTCTAAAACGATCTCAGCATATTCAGCTTTTCCTGGCTTGTAAAAAGTAATCGTGAGTCCAAATCGCGCGGATAGACTTGTAAGTTCTTGGCGGGTATCCGAGGCGTGCATGTCCTCTTCGCTTCTGTCCTCTGAAGTTTCTTTTACTAAATGTCGTCTATTGGAAGTAGCGTAGATGACCACATTATCTGCATGGCCGCCGGTGCTACCCTCTAATATCGCCTTCATAGTTGAAAAATATGGATCGTCCGATGAAAAGCTTAAATCGTCGATAAATATAATGAACTTAAGTGGATTTGTAGCCAGCTGTTCTGTCAAACTATCAAGCTCACCTAGCTGATCTTTCTTAATTTCGACTAAGCGAAGCCCTCGATCAAAGTATCTATTTGCTATTGCTTTTACTGTGCTCGACTTTCCAGTTCCAGCGTCTCCATAGAGCAAGACATTTACGGCAGGCAAATTATTTAAAAGCGCCTCGGTATTATCGATTACTTTCTGACGTTGTTGTTCATAGCCAAATAGATCCTCAAGGCGTTGCTTATCTGGATGTTTTACACCTCTAAGCGAACCATCGCAAAGTGTAAACATCACATGATCCGTAAAGATTCCATATCCGTGAGTTGATAGATCATCTATGCGAGCTCTATATTCATCGACATAGTTTTTCTCTTCAATCGTCCAACCGATACACTCTCTTAAAACTTGCGAGCAATTGTCATCTAGCTTAGCAACTGCGCTCAAGATATCGTCAAAACTAATCTGAGAGAGTCGTTCTAATAATTTAAGCTCTCGCAGGGTATTATCCTCAATAATTTTGCGATATTGCGGATTGCGATATTGCGAACTTAGGTCAGATCTACCAATAGCTGAGTTGTCGTCCAAAACGCTAGGTGTAATTAGATCTTTCACCTTAAGCGACACATAAGAGTTAAAGTCCTTTAAAACAAGATCTAGCAGATAGTCACTCCAACATGCTTGTTTGCTAAAGAGTATGTTCATAAATGTTGCAACACTGCTGGCTATGTCTTTTGAATCGGGCTTACCATCAATTGCCCCAAGCATTTTTTCAAAGGCAATAACCGTGGGATCGTCGAGTAAATTTCTAAAGACTGCCAAGCTTCTTAAACCAATTAACGCCGCTTGTATATCCAGACGTCCGTCCATCACCTGAGGCCTTTCAAGTAGCTTTCAAACCATCGTTAATATAATAACTACGCTGTCGACTATTATCTAAATAAAGTGCGGCGAGAAGTAAGAAAGGCTGATGTTTTCTATGCGTTTGAATGGCTCACAAATATTTGTGGAGGTTTTGGTCGAACAGGGTGTAGATACTATCTTTGGTTACCCTGGTGGGGCTGTCCTAAATCTCTATGATGAGCTTTATAGAAATACCGATCGAATCAACCATGTTTTAACCGCTCATGAGCAGGGAGCTGCACATGCAGCAGATGGATATGCACGCGTAACTGGACGCACGGGTGTCGTGCTTGCAACAAGCGGTCCAGGTGCAACAAACCTTGTAACTGGCATTGCCACTGCATATATGGATAACGTTCCAATGGTTGCTTTTACGGGTAATGTTGGAACTGGCCTTTTAGGCAAAGATAGTTTTCAGGAGGTCTATACCGAGGGAATTACGATGCCTATTACAAAGGACAACTTTACGGTGCGTGATGTAAAGGATCTTGCACCTATTATGCGCAAGGCCTTTAGAATTGCTCAAAGTGGGCGCAAAGGTCCAGTTTTGGTTGATATTCCTAAAGATATAACGGTAGCTGAGTGTGAGTTTAGCTCAAAGGATCCAGAACCTACTCGTACAGTTACTACCTTTGATACATCAAAAGTTGCACAGGCCGCGTCAATGATCGCATCTGCTCAGCGCCCAGTGGCTATGGTTGGCGGAGGAATTAGAAGTGCTAATGCGTCGGAACTTCTGCGTGAACTGGTTAGTAAGGCGGATCTTCCAACGGTCTATACCCTTATGGGTTCTGGCGCGTTGAGGTATGACGACCCGCTAAACCTTGGGCTTTTGGGAATGCATGGAGCATATTCTGCCAATAAAGCAGTTGCAGAGGCTGACTTGACCATCTCAATCGGTACGCGTTTTTCTGACAGAGTTGCTCTTAAGCCCGATTCTTTTGCAAGTAGCGCAAAGATAATCCATGTGGATTTAGACGCGAGTGAGCTTGGCAAAAATGTTCGGGTAGACCTTCCAATTGTTGGAGATGCTGCTTACGTTTTGCGAGCTTTAACACCTCTTGTTCCAGATTGCGAGCACCCAAAGTGGCGCAAAAAAATTGAAGAGTGGAAGAAGAGCGATTTTCATTATGAGCCTAGCGAGGATAAGATCGTCGCACAGCAGATGATTGAAGAGATTTGTGAGATGTGCGGCCCAGATACCTATTATGCGACCGATGTTGGACAGCATCAAATGTGGGCTGCGCAATACATCAAACATGTTGATTGTCATAAGCTCATAACTAGCGGCGGTCTTGGAACGATGGGCTTTGGATACGGAGCTGCCATTGGTGCGCAGATTGCACTTGGCAATGATACGCGAGTTGTTATGCTTACAGGCGATGGCAGTTTTCATATGAATCTCAACGAGGGATGCACAGCAGTCTCTCAAGAATTGCCGATTATCACTGTGATCTTTAATAATTCGGTACTTGGAATGGTTAGACAATGGCAAGACGTCTTTTATGAGAAGAGATATTCACAGACCTCTCCAAATAGAAAGACCGACTTCGTAAAGATTGCAGAAGGCTTTGGCGCAAAGGGCTACAAGTGCGAAACAATCTCTGAGTTTAGAGAGGTTTTTAAAGAGGCACTTAAGAGTAAAGGCCCTGTTTGGATTGATGCAAGGATCGACCCAGACGCAAAGGTTTTACCAATGATACCAGCTGGAAAAGATATAAATAACATTATTATGAGCTGGAGTGATTAATAGCTATGAAAGATATTTCAAAACGACGTGTTGTTAGTCTTATTGTAGATAATACATCCGGTGTTCTTGCAAGAATTTCGAGCTTGCTATGCAGGCGTGGATTTAATATCGATAGTCTTACTGTGTCGGCTACCAATAATCAAGATATTAGCCGTATAACGGTTAGTGTTGTTGGGGATGACGAAGAGGTTCGCCAGGTGCTTTTACAGACCCAAAGACTCGAGGAGGTACGCGAGGCTTTTGAAATCGATGGCTACGATGCTCTGCAACGTGAGCTTCTGTTAGTCAAAGTAAGCACCGATGTTAAAAATAGGGCAGAGCTTAGGGATATCGCGGGGATTTATAATTCTAAAATCATAGATTTGTCACCCGAAAGCATGGTATTTGAGTTAACGGGAGACTCATCAAAGATCGATGCATTTATGACAATGCTTAAACCCTACAAGGTTCTTGAGATGTGTCGCACAGGGGTGACTGCGATGGATAGAGGCGGTCTAAAGGCTAGAACTTTAAAGCCTACGCAAGAACCCACACAAGAAATATCCGAAATGTAGGATCTGAAATGTAGGATCTAAACATTTTGAAAAAAAGCAAACTAAAAAAAGCAGAGCTGAAGAGAAATGCTAAATTCAGCTGGTCAATCTGGAAGGAGATAAAGCTCGATGGCTGTCAAAAAATTCTATGAAAGCGATTGTAATCTCGGAGTTTTGGACGGTAAAACCGTTGCAATCATCGGTTTTGGCAGCCAAGGACATGCTCATGCAATGAACTTGGCTGAAAGTGGAGTGAAAGTTGTTGTAGGCTTGCGCGAAAGCTCATCTAGTTGGCAACTTGCCAACGATTTTGCTGCAAAGAATTCAAATCTACAGATAATGAGCGTTGAGGATGCAGCAGAGGCTGGCGACGTTGTTATGATGTTAGTTCCAGATGAACTCTGTGCTGATATTTACAACAACCAGATTGCAAAGCATATGAAAGAGGGTAACGCTCTAGCATTTGCTCATGGGTTCAATATCCATTACAAGACAATTGTTCCTGCAGATTATCTAGACGTTATTATGATTGCTCCAAAAGGTCCAGGTCATACTGTTCGCAGCCAGTATGTTGAGGGACGGGGCGTTCCATGTCTCGTTTGCGTTGAACAGGATATAAGTGGTAGAGCGCTAGATATTGCTCTGGCTTATGCAAGCGGAATTGGCGCTGGCCGTGCCGGAATTTTGCAGACTACCTTCAAGGAGGAGACCGAGACCGACCTCTTTGGTGAGCAGGCAGTTTTATGTGGCGGTGTTTCTGAGCTTATTCATGCTGGATTTGAGACATTGGTTGAAGCTGGATATGAGCCTGAGATGGCTTATTTTGAGACCTGCCACGAGATGAAATTGATCGTTGACCTCATCAATGAGGGTGGCTTTAACAAGATGCGCTACTCAATCTCCAATACAGCTGAGTATGGTGATTACCGCGCTGGTAAGAGAATCATAGGTTCAGAGACTCGCCAAGAGATGAAGAAGATTCTTTCAGAGATACAAGATGGTACATTTGCTTCTGAGTTCCTAACCGAAATGAGCCCAAATGGCGGCCGCAGGACTCACTTTTTGGCACAGCGTCGTCAACAAGGCGAGCATTTAATCGAAAAAGTTGGAAAGACTCTTCGTGCAATGATGCCATGGCTTGCTGATTCAGACAAAAACGAGTAAATATTAACTTAGGTAGATCTTAAACAGAGACTAGTTAGTCTTACAGTTTGTTTGATTGGGCGTGCGAAGATTTGCGTACGCCCAATTGTTTAGAAGAGACGACATAAGTAGAAAAGGGAAGAGGAATTTATCAAAGATGGAGCTTAGAAGCCACAATGTAACACAAGGCCCTGAGCGTGCCCCAAATAGAAGTCTTTTTTATGCGTTGGGCTACACAAAAGAGGAACTAGATAGGCCACTGGTTGGTGTTGTTAGTGCTTATAGCGAGATTGTGCCTGGACATATGAATCTCGACAAAATTGCCAATGCTGTAAAGACTGGTGTTTCTATGGCTGGTGGAACTCCAATTTTGATACCTTCAATCGGTGTATGTGACGGCATTGCTATGGGTCATATTGGCATGAAATATTCGCTTGCTAGTCGTGAACTGATATGTGACAGCATCGAGACCATGGCGATTGCTCATCAACTTGACGCAATGGTGCTTATTCCTAACTGTGACAAGATTGTTCCAGGAATGTTGATGGCTGCATTGCGTTTGAATATTCCAGCTGTCGTATGTTCGGGCGGTCCTATGGAGGCGGGCCATTTTGAAGGCGAAGAGATCAGCCTCTCTAAGATGTTTGAGGCTGTTGGTGCTTTTAAGGCCGGAAAGATCGATGAAGATCAGCTAGAAGATTGCACGCAAAATGCTTGTCCTGGCTGTGGTAGTTGTTCAGGAATGTATACCGCTAACAGCATGAATTGCCTTTGTGAAGCGATCGGAATTGCATTGCCTGGAAATGGTAGTATTCCCGCAACCAATTCGCAGCGCTTGCAACTAGCTAAGCATGCTGGAATGGCTGTTATGAAGATGCTGGAGCGCGAGGTTAAAGCTCGCAATATTGTAAACGAAAGAAGTATTCGTAATGCTTTAGCTTGCGACATGGCTTTGGGATGTTCAACAAATACGGTTTTGCATCTTTTAGCAATTGCACATGAGGCAGATATCGCTCTTGATTTGCAGATGTTCAATGAGGTTTCGGCCACAACTCCAAATCTTTGCCACTTAGCTCCGGCTGGACCAACGCATATGCCAGATCTGTATTTAGCTGGAGGTGTTGCAGCGGTTCAAGCTGAACTTGCAAAGAAGGATCTTTTGGATTTGGATGTTATGACAGTAACCGGGTTAACTTTGGGTGAGAACATCAAAAATGCAAAGGTCTTGGATCATAGCGCAATTCGCTCGATCGATGACCCTTACAGCACAACAGGCGGATTGCAAATTTTGTGGGGTAACTTAGCTCCCGACGGATGCGTTGTTAAGCGCAGCGCAGTTGATGAGAAGATGTTAGTTCATACTGGTCGAGCTAGGGTATTTAATTCTGAAGAAGAGGCAATTGCGGCCATCTATGCTTCAGATATTCACCCAGGAGATGTTGTGGTTATTCGCTATGAGGGTCCAAAGGGTGGGCCCGGTATGCGTGAGATGTTAAATCCAACGTCTGCTTTAGCTGGAATGGGGCTCGACAAGACCGTTGCGCTTATTACAGATGGAAGATTTTCTGGTGCGTCGCGTGGAGCTTCTATTGGACATGTCTCTCCAGAGGCAGCAGCCGGTGGAAATATCTGTCTTGTTGAGGAGGGAGATGCGATTATTATCGATATTCCGAATGCCTCTATTACCCTAGAAGTTAGTGACGAAGAGCTAGCAAAGCGTCGAGAGAATTTGGTTATGCCAAAACCTGCAATTTCTACAGGTTGGCTTGGTAGATATGCACGCATGGTCTCTAGTGCAGATAAGGGTGCAATTTTGATATAGTTGCAAATCCTAAAACTTTTGATGGTGGTTAGTGGATTGATAGTGGCTAGTGGAGTTTGTTGATGGCAAAAAAGAAAAAAGGTCATAAAGAGTCCGATGGAACAATTGCAAAGAATCGCAAGGCTCTGCATGATTACGAAATAATTGAGACTTTTGAGGCGGGTGTTGTATTAACTGGTACAGAGGTACGCTCGCTTCGGGAGAACTCGTGTCAATTGACAGACTGCTTCGTTGTTATCAGGCGAGATGAGGCTTGGATGATCGGGGTGCACATCTCGCCATACAGTAACGGCGGGCACTCCAATGTAGATTCAGACAGGAATCGCAAGCTACTTTTGCATCGCAAGCAGATTAATTATTTGCTATCTAAGACCAGAGAAAAAGGTATGGCAATTGTGCCTTTGAAGATCTACTTCGACAAAAATAATCGCGTAAAAGTTGAGATTGGCTTAGCGCGTGGTCGCAAGAATTATGATAAGCGTCAGGTGATAGCAAAGCGCGACTCGCAGCGCGAAGTTGAGAGAGCTTTAAAAGAACGTTATAGATAGTTTATTGGGAACATAAAAGTGCTTCTTAGTGCGTTAAATTATAAAGTTCTAACTCCTACTCCAAAAGCTACGGATGATACTGTTTATTTAGTTGCAAGGGGCATCAGTATTAAGAGAGACATCACTTTCAGAATTAGTAAATTTTCATGCTATTTCAGTTGATTGATGAGGGCGAAAGGCTAATCGATGGCGGGTAGAATTGAGTATGCATCTGTTGTGTTTAATGAGGATTTTTATGAGCAAGCACTTATAAAATACTTTTGTGAAAAATTAGGCTATGAGCACTTATATGGTCCAGATGTGCCTAGAACTAGCGATGAATATCGAGATGTTTTTCTACCTGATTATTTGTGGGAATCCTTACAGCGTATCAACAAGAATTTGCCAAAAGAGGCCATCGCTGAGGCAATACTGAAAATATCAAATGTAGAAGATGGATCATTAGAGCAGCGTAATGAAATCTTTTCTGATTATCTTCAGTCGGGCGTCGAAGTGCACTATTTTGATGGTAAAGAGGAACATGATGATATAGTTAATCTTCTTGATTTTGATAATCCGAGCAATAACGACTTTTATGTTGTTAATCAGTGGACTTTTGTTGAATACTCCGAAAAGCGACCGGACGTCATTGTTTTTGTAAATGGAATGCCGCTTGTGCTTTTTGAGTTAAAGTCTCCTTCACGCGAAGAAACTGATGCTTCAGATGCTTATCTCCAGTTAAGAAATTACATGAACCATATTCCCAGTCTATTTGTACCGAATGTATTTTGTGTTATGAGTGATATGTCAGAGACACGCGTAGGTACTATTACGGCAAATGAAGACAGGTTTGTTGCATGGAAGTCTTCTGATGGTGATTACTCCAATACGCAAGCAGCTACGTGGGAAACTATGCTTGATGGCATGTTTGCAAAAGATCGTCTATTAGACATTATCCAAAATTTTATATGCTTTAATAACACGCAGGAAAGCACTATTAAAATTCTGGCTGCATATCATCAGTATTTTGGTGTTCGCAAAGCAATAGAGCGAACTGAAGAAGCAATAAAAGGCAATGGAAAGATTGGTGTTTTTTGGCACACTCAAGGTAGTGGTAAATCTCTATCTATGGTGTTCTTTGCGCATTTGCTCCAAAGCCGATTGAAAAGTCCAACCGTTGTTGTTATTACTGACAGAAATGATCTCGATGACCAACTATTTGGGCAATTTTCGCGCTGTTCAAAATTCCTTCGTCAAACACCTGTACAAGCTAAAAGTCGTGAACATCTGAAAAGCTTACTTATTGGTCGCGAAGCAAATGGCATTATTTTTACTACAATGCAAAAGTTTACTGATGGTGAAAAACCGCTTTGTGACCGTAGTAATGTTGTTGTTATGGTGGATGAAGCGCATCGTGGACAGTATGGGCTAACAGAAAAAATGGACGTGCAAGGACATACAAGTGTTGGTACAGCACGTATGGTGCGCAATGCTCTGCCGAATGCTTCCTACATTGGTTTTACCGGTACACCTATTGCACTAGAAGATCGTAATACTCGTGAAGTTTTTGGCAATTATATTGACATTTATGATATGACTCAGTCGGTCGAAGACGCATCGACAAAACCTGTCTATTATGAAAGCCGCGTTGTTGCGCTTCGACTGGATCCAGATGCTTTAGAAAAATTAGATATTGCCTACAAGGAATTTACTGATAAAGCCGACGAAGTTTCTGCAGAAAAGTCTAAACGCGATTTAGGCAGACTGGATGCGTTGTTTGATACTCCAGAAACTATTGATTCTTTATGTAGTGACATCATAGAACACTACGAAAATAATCGCGCTGATTTGCTGTCTGGCAAAGCATTAATTGTGGCTTACAGTCGTTCTATTGCTATGAAAATCTATTACAAGATAATGGAGCTTCGTCCTGATTGGAAAGATAAAGTTGGCGTAGTTATGACCATGTCAAACCAGGACCCAGAAGAATGGTTTGAAGTCTGTGGCGGTTCGCGTCATAAAAAGGAAATGGAACGAAAGTTTAAAGACGATGGCGATCCGTTAAAAATTGCCATAGTTGTAGACATGTGGCTAACAGGTTTTGATGTTCCAAGCTTATCTACTATGTATGTGTTTAAGCCAATGAAGGGATACAACTTAATGCAGGCAATTGCACGTGTGAACCGTGTGTGCAAAGGCAAGCAAGGCGGCCTAGTTGTTGACTATATTGGCATTGCGCGTGCTCTTAAACGTGCAATGAGAGACTATACTGTACGCGATCAATCAAATTATGGTGATATGAATGTTTCTACTACAGCGTATCCAAAGTTTTTAGAGAAATTGGATGTTTGTCGCGACTTAATGTTTGGTTATGACTACAAAAAACTTATTTTTACTAACAATGAATTGCAACTTATGAAGGCTATTGCTGAAGGGGTGGATTGGCTACTTGACCCAGAGAGATATGAGGATCGTGAAGATTTTATTAAGCAATGTCAACTTATGAATCAAGCGCTTAGTTTATGTAAAAGCTTAGTATTGGAAAAAGATCAGCGTGAAGCAGCTTATCTTTCAGTTTTGCGCGTTCAGGTATTGCGCCTAGCTGGCCGTAAGAGTAGTAATGCTGGCGGTATGAGCTATAAGGAGTTCAATAAACGTATTTCTGAGATTTTGCAGCAAACCGTGCACTCCGATGGTGTCATAGACCTGTTCGAAAAAGATAGTGTAGAGATATCTTTATTCGATGAGGTATTTTTAACCGAAGTTGCAAATATGAAAGAGAAAAATATTGCTGTCGAAAGTCTTAAGAGGCTTATTAAAGAACAGGTGCAAACGTATCAGCTTACTAGTGTTGTTAAAGCAAAGAAATTTAGTGAAATATTACAAAGTACACTGAATTCGTATCTTAATGGCATGATTACCAACGCTGAGGTTATAGAAGAGCTTGTTCAGATGGCACGGGATATGATGAAAGATCGTAGTGATGCTGAAGAACTGGGGCTTACTGAAGAAGAAATGGCCTTTTATGACGCAATTACTAGGCCGGAAGCAATAAAAGATTTTTATGACAATGACGAGCTTGTTGCTATAACCCGTGAGCTGACCGAAGCATTGCAGAAAAGCGCTACGATAGACTGGCAGAAAAAAGAAAGTGCACGTGCTGGAATGAGGCGTACAATCAAGCGGCTTTTAAAGAAATACAAATATCCTCCAGAGGGAATGGAAGATGCAATTGGTACTGTAATGGAGCAATGTGAACTTTGGGCTGACAATAAGGTTTGTGACTAGGAGCCATGAATGGCAAAACAGAAAAAAACTGAAAATACTGCAGAGATTGGTTTTGAAGAGCAGATTTGGCAAGCAGCTGATAAGCTTCGTGGCAATATGGATGCGTCTGAGTATAAGAATGTCGTGCTTGGGTTGATCTTTCTAAAATACATTTCTGACAAATTTGATCAGCGTTATGAAGAATTGGTTGCGGAAGATGAGGGATTCGAAGAAGATCGCGATGAATATACGTATCAAAACATCTTTTTTGTACCTGAACAAGCACGCTGGAAAACCATTGCTGCTGCAGCACATACTCCTGAAATAGGCAAAGTTATTGATGAAGCACTGAGACAAATCGAAGCGGAAAACGATAAGCTTAAAGGTATTCTTCCAAAAAATTTTGCTCGTCAAGAATTAGATAAACGTCGATTGGGTGAAGTTGTTGACCTATTTACAAATGTACAGATGGCTGAGAAGGGGGACACACGCGACATCCTGGGCCGTACTTACGAGTACTGCCTCGCAAAATTCGCTGAGGCGGAGGGTAAGAATGCGGGAGAGTTCTACACTCCTGCCTGCGTGGTGCGTACACTCGTTGAGATCATCCAGCCCTATCACGGTCGTGTGTATGACCCCTGTTGCGGATCGGGCGGCATGTTCGTACAGTCAACCGAGTTCGTACGCCGTCATCAGGGAAAAATCAACGATCTCTCGATTTTCGGCCAAGAGAGCAATCCAACCACTTGGAAGATGGCAATGATGAATCTCGCTATTCGTGGCATAGACGCTGACCTTGGATCTCATAACGCCGACACGTTTTTTAACGACCTGCACCGCACCGAGCGCTTTGACTTCATCCTTGCAAACCCGCCCTTCAACAACAAAGATTGGGGTGGCGAACAGCTCAAGGAGGATCCGCGCTGGGAGTTCGGTGCGCCGCCCGAAGGCAATGCAAACTTCGCGTGGATGCAGCATATGATCCATCATCTCAATCGGACGGGGTGCATGGGCATGGTTCTTGCGAACGGATCTCTTTCCAGCCAGACGAGTGGCGAGGGTGATATTCGTACTGCCATTGTGGAGGCAGACCTTGTTGAGGGTGTTGTTGCCATGCCGGACAGGCTTTTCTACAGCACGGGTATTCCCGTATGCCTGTGGATCATCTCCAAGGAGAAGGCACAGCCGGGTAAGACTTTGTTCATCGATGCGCGGGAGATGGGAACGATGGTGAGCCGCAGGTTGCGCGAACTCACTGACGAGGACATTGTGAAGATTTCCAGTGCGTTCGATGCTTTCCGCGCTGGTACGCTTGAGGAAGAGAAGGGCTTTTCTGCTGTCGCGACGATAGACGACATCGCCAAGCAGGACTACATCCTCACCCCGGGCCGATACGTCGGCATCGCCGACGCTGAGGAGGACGATGAACCTTTTGATGAGAAGATGAAGCGTCTGACGAGCGAGCTCTCGAAGTGCTTCGAGGAATCTGATCGTTTGCAGGAGCAGATCAAGAAGAACTTGGAGGCAATCGGTTATGGGATGTGAAATTACAACGTTGTCAGAAGTAGCCGAGTTGACCCCTGGTTTTGCTTTTAAGTCAAGAGATTTCAGGAAAGGAGCCAGATCAAAAGTAATCAAAATAGGAGATATTCAGCATGAGACTAAAGAAGAAGACCTTACAGATGTTGATGCGGACGGTTATAACGACAATCAGCTTAGTCACTATTTAGTTAAAAAAGGTGACTGTCTTGTTGCGATGACCGGCAATACCATTGGCAAAGTTGGAAGAATGCGTTCAGGAGTTGCTTACGCTAATCAGCGGGTTTTGAAAGTAACTGCAAAGACAGATCGTCTCGATTCTGGTTATCTTTGGATGCTCCTGCTTCATCCAAAATTTCATAATCATGTCCTATCGTTTATTGATAGTCATTCGGCCCAGCCAAACATTAGTGCGAAGTCTATCGGGAAATATATATTCCCTCTTCCTGATCTCCAGACGCAAAGGCGAATCTCAGCCATTCTTGTAGCTATTGATTCGAAAATTGCTCTCAACAACCGCACAAATGATTATTTAGCTGCGCTGGGACAGACACTTTTCAATGAGTTTGATAGTGATGAGAGCAATCCGTTCGTAACGGTGTCCGATATAGCTGAGGTGAATCCGAGGCGAACTATGAAGAAGGGTGATGAGGCCCTTTGTGTGGAGATGGCCAACCTATCCACAAGCGGTCCTTTTCCATCAGATTGGTGTGTGAAGCCCTATAACGGTGGAGCCAAATTCATAAATGGAGACACGGTCATGGCGAGAATAACGCCGTGCCTTGAAAACGGAAAAGCAGGCTACGTGAACTTCCTCAATGATGGGGAGACGGCATTTGGTTCAACTGAATATATAGTCTTTACCTCAAAGGGAGATGTTCCGGCAGAGTATCTCTACTTTATGGTGCGTAATCCTGAATTTGTAGCTTACGCAACAGCGAGGATGAGCGGATCCAGTGGTAGGCAGCGTGTATCGGCATCTGAAATTGAACAATATGAGGTAAGACTGCCAAGCGAGCCTCAACTTGCCTTATTTAAGGACGTTGCAACTTTTGCCATGCAAGGCATACTTAAAAATTCGCTCGAAAACCGACAGCTCACCAAACTTCGCGACACGCTTCTCCCCAAACTCATATCCGGCGAAATCGACGTCTCAAAGGTCGAGATATAGTCATTCGCTGAACAGGTCGGCATGACTTCCGGTACGTGAAGCGGTAAGTATCAGCTGCTCCTTATCAACTGCATACATCAAAACCAATTCGGTCGGATGTGGCATTCGCGAAAGCCGGCATAGCTTCCCATTAAGGCGTGGTCTCTATATCTTTTTTCGAGAGGCTCTTCTGCGCAAAGTTTATCGAGAACAGACTGTAGCTCGCTCATATCAAGACCACGCTTTCTTGCTCTTTTGTAGTCTTTCTTAAATTTCGCAGTAGAAACAAGTTTGAGCGTCATCTAAGCACCTTGCTCATCAAGAGCTGCAAACATAGCAGCAGGTGAATCGTAGACTTCAGCTTGAATTTTACCGCTCATGATGTCGCGAGCTTCACGTATTGCCGCCTCTGTTTCTGCGTTATAGC
>CAZLCK010000018.1:3625-27373 GCA_964558235.1 uncultured Coriobacteriaceae bacterium | reverse complement strand
AAGTTGGTCTATAGCCCGGCAAGTCCTAAAGCGAAAGCTCCGTTCTAGAGATCAAGTCGTCTTGACTCTCCTTATGCATTTCGACAAAATAGGCCGAAAAACCTGCAATTCTAACAACTAGATCCTTAAAGGCGTCCGGATCTTCTTGGGCAGCTCTCATTGTTTCAGTGGAGATAACATTTATCTGCATCTCCATTCCACCCTTTTCGAAGTATCCTTCAATTACATGACGAAGTTTGACCTTTGCTTCCTCAGTATTAACCGAAGATGGATGGAATTTCATGTTAAGCAATGTTCCATTTGCAAATTCGCTTTGATCCCAGTGAGAGACCGACTCCAGCGTTGCTAGAGGACCATTTTTGTCCATGCCCTGTAGAGGCGAGATTCCATCTGTCAAAGGAGCGTCGGCCATGCGACCATCAGGAGTCGGAGCAGTCATATGACCAAACCCTACATTTGAAGTGACAGGATACATTCCTGCACTAAAACGTCCACGAGGACCGGTGCAAGCATTGACTTCTTTGGCAAATCTGTCAGATGCCCACTTGGCATACTTGTCAACTTCGGCATCGCCATTTCCAAAGTGAGGAGCCTTCATGATATAGCCATGGAGTTCCTCATAGCCCTCCCAATTTGCAAAAAGTGCATTTAGTAGCTCTTCGCCTGTACAGACCTTTTCATCAAATACAACGCGCTTGATCATCTGCAAGGAGTCGGCAACATTTCCAATTCCTACGCCTGCAATGCCTGTGGAATTATATTTAGCTCCGCCAAACATAACATCTTGGCCGCTCTCCAAACATCCTTCAATACCAGCAGAAGCACTAATAACGGGTAGGTTTTGTCTTGCGACAGTCTCAAAGGCATTGATTAGAGTGGCGTCCCACCTAACCCAATATCTAAGTTGGGTTTCAAAGGCATCTAGCACCTCATCGAACGACTTCATATCAGATAGCCAGCCTGTTGCAGGTCCACACCTTGGTCCCCATTCATCTCCTATTTTATGCCCTAGTGGGTTATGGCCATCACAAATTGCAATCATAAGAAGATTTGCAATGTTGAAGTACGACTCACAGCCTGTTCCGCCACATGCAGGCCATTCAGTTCCATTTCCACCAAGTTCAACACAGCCAACGATCGCATAATTGCGAGCATCTTCTAAATCCATTCCACGCTTTTGCAAAGCCTCAATTGCAATGGTGTCATTTTCGAAAATTGGCACACCGCCAACATGTTTTGTGGTTTCAATCGCCGCCATCCAAAGGTCATCTGGTGTATTTGGATGAATGCGTAGCGATAGTGGAGGAGAATGAAGAGCCAAACGGTCTGAGGCTTGAAGCATCATATATGTAACGGGATTTGTTGCGTCGCTTCCATCCTTTTTTACTCCACCTAAAGTCATATTTTGTCCCGAGGTATATCCAGGTGAAGATTCAGAAGGTACTTCTGCCCAAACCTTGTTCATCTCCGCGACTTTCAAGAAGAACATATCGATGATCTCCTGAGCTTCGTCTATGGTAATAGCTCCGCTGGCAAGATCGGCTTCGCAATAGCTTCCTAGATATTGATCGACACGACCATAGCTGATGCCATGTAGCTGCGCATCTAGGCATATAAAATTTTGATACAGATAGATTAGCTGTGTAGCTTGCCAGAAAGTCTTTGGAGGCTCTGTGGAGATCCAATAGAGATTAGCAGCCATTGTCTCAAGCTCTTCTGCACGCTTTGCGTCGGTGCAATTAGTCGCCTGCTCAGCGGCTAGGGCTGCATAGCGTTTAATCCATATGGTGACAGCATCCATGTCGATAACGATAGCGCGATAGAAGTTATATTTCTCGTAGTCGTCGTTCATGATGCCATCAGCTTCAAAGCGATCAACTTTGTTTTGCGCATATGCTCTGATCTTGCCAAAGCCCCATTCTAAAATGCGCTCGTGGCCAGGTACAAAGTGACCAACAGGCACCTGAGTTTGTCCCTTGGGTCCAAATAGCAAAACGCCATTGAATACAAAGCCAGTTCCCTCAATGCCATTTAAATATGCATCTGGGATATTGGCGTCGGTCTTAGCGCTTTGACATTCATCCAACCACCACGGGCCTTGATCTAATATCAGATCGCGATCTTCGTCAGAGACTATGTAAGGCTCAGCAACCCTTGACATAATATTTCCGCTCTCGACCTCGTCCAAAAGCCAGTCTATAGAGTTTTCTGGGTAGAGAGCACATCCTCTAAATTTTGGAGTTTGTCCGCCAACAATTAGCTCATCAGGATGTATTGTTATAGGAATGTTTTCGCAGATATTTTTTAGATTATGAGCGCGTTTTAGCATCCCTGATTCTTGGCGATGATTGCGATAGTAGTCGTTTACTAGTTTGAAGCGCTCTGTGCATATTTGTGGATGGGTTTCGCGATACTTTTCACGTTCTTTTTGAACTCGAGGCGAAATTGGTCTTTGTATATACATGGGCATCTCCTTTTTAAATCAAAGATTGAGCACATAAAATATGCAAAAGTTCCAAAAAAATGATTTAAGGGTGGGTGATATTTGGATCTAAATGCGTATCTTAAAGATTTTATAAGTTAAATGCGTTAAAAAAGCAATAAAAAAGGTGTAAATATTTCGCCGTTCACCCGTATAGATGCCAAATTTGATATCAAAATCGTTGACTAGAAATTTGCTTGGAATTAAGCTTTTTTAGTTCGTTTTCGAATGGGCCCCGTGAAACCCTATAAGAAAACTACGTCCAGATGTCATAAGACGGAGGAAACTCACGTGAAGACTTACTACGCAAAGCCCGGAGAGGTCGAAAGAGAATGGGTTCTCATCGATGCTGAGAACGTTGTCCTCGGAAGGCTTGCGACCGAGGTCGCATCAATTTTACGCGGAAAGAAAAAGCCACAGTACACTCCACATGTTGATGTGGGAGATTTTGTGGTTGTTATTAACGCCGATAAGGTTAGAGTTACCGGCAACAAGGTTACAGACAAGAAGTACTACAGGCATACTGGCTATCCAGGCGGTCTAAAGAGCGAGACCTTCCAGGAGGCAATGGAGAAGCATCCTGAGAGAATTGTCGAACATGCCGTATTTGGTATGCTTCCAAAGAATAAGCTTGGACGTGCTATGTGCAGAAAGCTTAAAGTGTATGCTGGTTCTGAGCATCCACATGCTGCGCAAAATCCCCGCAAGATTGAGTTGGAGGGCTAAAAAGTGGCAAACAACAACGCTATTTATTACGGCACAGGCCGTCGCAAGAATGCCATTGCCCGCGTAAGAATTATGCCGGGTACTGGCAAGGTTACTATCAATAAAAGAGATGGCAAGGAATACTTTGGCCGTGGGGCACTTCTAGATTATGCAATTGCTCCTTTTAAAGTAACTGATACAGTTAATCATTTTGATGTTGTTGCAACATGCACTGGTGGCGGAATTTCTGGTCAATCCGGAGCTGTTCGTCTAGGAATTGCAAGAGCTCTTCTTGAGGCTGGCGATTATCGCGCTGATCTTAAGAAGGCTGGATATCTCACAAGAGACGCTAGAATGGTCGAGCGCAAGAAGTATGGTCTAAAGAAGGCTCGTAAGCGTCCTCAATTCTCAAAGCGTTAATTTTTACATTTGGCTTTTTCCTAGGTATTATCAAGGGCGGAGTTTCGTAAATAAGCGGCTTCGCCCTTCTTGCTAACTTCGCCCTTCTTGTTTATCTTTTGTTTTTCACAGGAGGAGACTATGCAAAAGCGTCTTTTTGGCACCGATGGTGTAAGAGGTGTTGCAAATACCGAGCTTACGTGTGAATTAGCTTATAAGCTTGGACGCGCAGCACGACGCTTTTTAGGAAAGCGCATAGTGATTGGGCGTGATACACGCAGAAGTGGTCAAATGTTAGAGGCTGCACTATCTGCTGGCATTATGTCTGCTGGCGGAGATGTATATTTAGCTGGAATTATTCCAACTCCTGCTATTGCACTACTTACCTCTAAGGGCGACTATGATGGTGGGGTAGTTATCTCTGCTTCGCATAATCCTCCCAAATACAACGGAATTAAATTCTTCAACTCACAAGGGTTTAAACTTCCAGATGCTCTAGAAGACGAGATGCAGGTCTTTGTCGAGCAGGATGCAACACTTGATGAGGAGGTTGTAGGGAGAGCTGTTGGTAGATCTTATATATTGGAAAACGCCGAGGAAGTCTATATTTCTAATGCGATAGAGACATCTTTTAGTGATAGCGCCACATTAAAAGGTTTAACGATTGTGGTCGATTGTGGTCACGGTGCATCATATATGACAACACCTGAGGCTTTGCGCCGACTCGATGCGAACGTGATTGTCTTAAACGAGAGTTTCAATGGTGATGATATCAATGTCGAATGCGGATCTACCAATCTAGAGCAACTTAAAGAGGCCGTTGTTAAGTATGGTGCTGATCTGGGATTGGCTCACGATGGCGATGCCGACAGACTGCAATCGGTCGATAGATTTGGAAATCTTATCGATGGCGATCAGATTGAAGCAATCTGTGCAGTAGATATGAAGGCTCGTGGCGTTCTTGCTAATAACACTGTTGTCTCTACTGTTATGTGTAATCTTGGCTTTAAAAAGGCTATGGAAGCGCAAGGGATCGAAGTTATCACAACCAATGTTGGCGATAGATATGTTTTAGAGCGCATGATTGCTGATGGCCTAGTTTTGGGTGGAGAGCAGTCTGGCCATATGATTTTTTTGGATCAAAACACTACAGGCGATGGGCTTGTAACCGCATTAAATTTACTAGCTAGTATGCGTAGAGCCGGCAAACCCTTGCATGAACTTGCCAAGGTTATGCAGCGCTTTCCGCAAGCTTTAATCAATGTTGAAGTTGAAGATAAGATAGCAGCTTTCGAATCAAGTGAGCTGCAAGGCGCGATAGAAAAGGCCAAAGAGTTTCTTGGCAATGATGGCAATGTTTTAGTTAGACCATCTGGTACAGAGTCGCTTATTCGTATAATGGTTGAGGCGGCAGATATGAAAACCGCTGAGGGTGTTGCAAAGAATATCGCCGCCTCTATCTCTTAGAGTTTTATAGATCTAGCCGCCGTTATTTAGCCGCTGTCATCTCCTACGTTATCTCCTATCCGGATCAGAGACTTTGAGCCTCATAAAAGTGGAGGATAGCCACAATGGCCGCGGCTGACTACTCCTAACTATTCATGGCTAACTATTGTCAACCTCCGCCCGAAGATTCCGAGCTGGTACTTCCGCTCCCAGTTCCGCCTTCACTGCTAGAACCAGAGCTACTTCCAGAGTCACCTTCACTCCCGGATTCACTTCCGTCGGTTGTAGTCGATGAATCGGTCGATTGATCAGGCTCTGTTGCCTCCTCTTCTTCCTCTTCCTCCTCTTCCTCCTCTTCTTCGGTGAATCCATCAGAGGTTAGATCGGTATTTGTTTCGTTGGTGTATGGTGGATCATCTGCTACTGTGAAGTCCTCCGAAGGCACTCCTTCTAGAGCTGCTTCCATATATTCTTTCCAAACAGGACAACAATTTGATCCTCCCAAATTGTCTGCAACATAACGCTCTTCTCTAGCTCCAATCCAAATAGATGTTGAAAGCTGTGGGGTGTATCCGCAATACATAGAGTCACGATAGTTTTGAGAAGTTCCAGTCTTGCCTGCCGACACCTGATTGGAAAGTCTTGCTGATGTGGCAGTTCCGCTAGTTACTACAGACTGTAAAACCTTAGTCGTAGCGTATGCAACTTCTGGAGTAAGAACCTGAACACCTTCTAGTTCTGTTGTGACATCATATAAAACATTGCCATCCTTATCCAAAACAGTGGTGATAAATCTTGGTTCGTAGTACACACCATCAGCTGCAAGCGTTGCATAAGCAGAGGCCATCTGCAAGGTATTCACTCCTTGCGTGCCCAATGTAATCGAAGGAACAGCTTCTAGCTCGCTAGTGATTCCCATCCTGTTTGCGGTCTCAACAACATTTGCTGCTCCTACCTCTGCTACAAGGCGAGCATAGGCCGTGTTGGATGAAATTTGGGTGGCAGCTTGAATGGATCGTATTGAATAACTAGCTCCGCCATAGTTTTCTACCGTCCAACCATCGATCGTTACGGGCGATGTACAACTGATCGATGTACTTGGGCTAATACCCTGTTCGATTGCGGTTACAAGCGTAAATGTTTTAAAGCACGATCCAGCTTGTCTACTTGCTTGTGTAGCTAGATTAAACTGATCCGTGTAATAGTCACGACCACCAAACAGCGCAACAACATATCCATTACTTGGATCAATGGATGTTAACGATATATCAACGTCGTCATCGAGAGTCTCTAACTTGGCATAACATGCAGCTTCAGCGGCTTCTTGTTTATCGACATCCAGTGTTGTGTAGACAGTTAGTCCGCCAGTATAAACCTGGTCGACAGTGTATTCTTCAAGTAAAAGGCTGCGTACCCAGCTTGTGTAATATGGATACAAATAGATGCCATCGCTACTGGTTTCGGCTGCTGGGTTTAAATTTAGATCTTCAGCAACAGCGGCATCATATTCTTCTTGCGTGATCATGTCGTTAGCAAGCATTCTAGCTAAAACAACATTGCGTCGTGCGAGTGCATTTTCTGGGTAATTCTTTGGATTATTGTATGTTGGAGATTGCGGAATTCCAGCAATTAACGCGGCCTCTGCCAATGTAAGCTCAGATACATCTTTACTGAAATAGTGTTGAGCAGCTGACTGAACACCATATGCACCATCACCATAGTTGATGGTGTTGAGATACATGGTTAATATCTCATCTTTGCTATATAGTTGCTCTACTTGTAATGCTAACCATGCTTCGCGAACTTTTCTTTGCAGTGAGATATCGGTCATCTCATCGATCAAAAGAGTGTTTCGCACAAGTTGCATCGTTATCGTCGATGCACCCTCTTCGGTGTCGCCAGAGCTGATATTAACAAAGAGCGCTCTGATGATACCTAGAAGATCAACACCGTCATGTTCATAAAAGCGTTCGTCCTCAACGGCAACTGTTGCATCTTTGAGATACGAACTAATTTCCTCGGATGTAACAGGTTCGCGATCTTCGGTATAAAATTCGGCCAAGAGTGTTGTTTGATCAGATGCATAGACTTTCGTAGTACTAATTTCACTATAAGAAGCTATCTCCGAAACATCCGGAAGGTCTTGCAACCAGCTGGTTACAATAGCAAGTCCAGCTGAGGCCCCAATAGCCAAAATAGCTAGAAACGAGATAAGCACACCGATAAAAACTCTAAACCCTTTGGAGTGTTCTCTACGAGTGTGCCTGCGCGAGATAGAAGACATATCTCTCTCCTGAACCAAACGCGCGCATATGCCTATGCGCATTTTTACCCGTCTGCCCGACGAACAAAGTTTGCACTAAGTTTTTAAGCATGAGATGTGTATCTCAAAACAAGCCTACGAATAGATCTCGCATGCAGCCATGCCGAAAATTTTCATGCAAAAAATAAAAACTACAAGCAAAGCCGCTCTCGATTATAACAAACTGACCAATTTGAAATTTTAAGGTAAGGCCACTATTCCATTAATGAATAGATCTCACGTATCTCGTCTGCCCCTATAAAACGTCCAAAGGATGGAATTTGCCTAGTATTATTCTCAGTTGTAAGTGCAATTACTGTGTCGTAGTCGGCCGGTTTTATTCCTAAATCATCTAGATTTTGAGGCATATTCCATGACTTAAATGTTTCCTTCATAGTCTGTATTCCTTCAAGGATTGCCTCATCCATTTTCTCTTCATCTCCAGCACAGAGCCCATCTTTGTCAACACCCCACATATTTTTTGCCCAGGTGTAGAAGCGTTCTATTCTTCTTTTTCTCTCGTATTCGCACCATGCTGGGAATACTACGGCTAAACCAGCTCCATGTGTTATCTCATCTTTAAATCCGCTTAGGTCATGCTCAATTTTATGTGCAGTAAAAGTCATACTACGCCCACATCCTGTAAGGCCATTATGCGAAAGTGAGGAGGCCCACATGATCTCTGCTCGAGCATCTATATCTTCAGGGTTTGCTAAGACCCTATTGGTTTGCTCGATAACACAGCGCACTAAGCCCTCTGCAAGCGCATCTGTTAAAGGAGTTGGAGCTTCATCTGTTAGATAACGCTCCATCGTGTGCATCAAGATATCGACCGAACCAGCCGCTGTCTGAAATGGCGAGACGCTAACTGTATTTTGAGGATTCATAAACGCAATGGCTGGGCGAATCGTCTCGAGACTTGTGCTTCTTTTGAGATTTCGCTCAGGATCTGTAATAACTACAGAACTAGACATCTCCGAACCTGCTGCTGCTATGGTTAAAACGACACCGATTTTAAACTCATCCTTTGGAACTATATGATCTGTAATGACTTTCCATGGGTCTAATCCTGTAGCTAGTCCGATTGCCATTGCTTTTGAGGAGTCAACTACAGAGCCGCCACCGATGGCCAGGATAAAATCGACATCGTTTTGTTTACAAAGCTCAACACCTTCTCTAACAAGTTCGATCTTAGGATTGGGCTGAACTCCACCAAGCTCTATATATTCGATATCTGCTTTATCGAGCTGATCGACAACCTTGCTAAAAAGCCCATTGTTCTTAATCCGGTCGCTGCCGTAGTGCAATAAGACCTTTTTTACCTTTAGCCTTGTAAGCTCTTCAGCAATGTGAGTTTCTGCGTCGATTCCAAAAATTATTTTTGTAGGTGTGTTGTAGATAAAACTTTGCATCTATCTTTTCCTTTGATCTTTCCTTTGTCTTATTTTGCAATTCATGCTTTAAACCTTCATGCTTTAAATCATAACAATTTAGCTAATCAGCGCATATTTTCCGACTTCTAATCAAATTGATCTAAAATCAGTGTAAAATCCTACACGGCCAAAAACCTAGTGTGATTTCACGTACTTATTTTTTATGGCAGGAGAACAATGGATTTAGCATCTGTGCTTCCAGCAATTTTTTCTGATCCAATTTTGCTCGTAATTATTGGGTTATCTATTGGCACAATTGTTATAAATGGAGCAACAGATGCGCCTAATGCAATTGCAACCTGTGTTGCAACGCGCTCCATGACTCCCGGTAAAGCCATAATCATGGCTGCGATATTTAACTTCTTTGGCGTCTTTATAATGACGATGTTTTCCACTGCTGTGGCTAATACCATCTTAGGTATGGTCGATTTTGGTGGTGATAGCAAAGCTGCACTTATTGCTTTAATGTCAGCGATGGTTGCCGTTATTGTTTGGGGTGCTGCAGCGTGGCTATTTGGACTTCCGACTAGCCAATCTCATTCATTAATTGCTGGCTTGACTGGCGCTGCTATTGCGATTCAAGGCGGGCTTGGCGGAATTAACTGGGATGAGTGGGTTAAGGTTATCTATGGACTATTTGTAAGTATTGGAATTGGATTTGCTTTAGGCTGGGTTATCACAAAGTTTTTGGGATTAGTCTGTAGAAATATAGATTTTAGACGCTCACAAAAACCCTTTGGAAAATTGCAAGATATCTCCGCTGCGATTTTGGCATTTATGCATGGAGCACAAGATGGCCAAAAGTTTATGACAGTTTGTGTTATGGGAGTTGCCTTAGCTGTCGGTGCAAATACAGATAGTGAGCTAGATTTTCCGCTGTGGGTCATGATTTTATGTGCTGCTTCTATGGGTTTGGGTACAGCTATTGGCGGCAAAAAGATTATTAAAAGCGTTGGAATGGACATGGTTCATCTCGAAAAATGGCAGGGCTTTTCCGCAACAATTGCAGCCTCTATTGCTATTTTTATCTCGACAGTTACAGGTCTTCCTATCTCTACAACTCACACCAAAACAACTGCGATTATGGGAGTGGGATCGGCAAAACGTTTGCGCGCTGTAAAGTGGAGTCTTGCTGCAGATATGATCTGGACTTGGATTTTAACCTTTCCTGGGTGTGGGATTATTGCTTACATCTTAACGTTTGTATTTTCGGCCTTGCTTGTCTAGCGTGACCATTTATCAAAAAATGTCCTTGTAAGATCCTACAAAAATAACGGCAAAACATACTAGAATTGCTATTTGACGTCGTCTATTAAATATCGCAATATTTTAAATAGCTAGCGCGAATGCCACCCAGTACATCGTTTGACCGATTTGGGTCGCGATTTAGGCCGCATAATACGCATTTTTACGCATTCAGATATATAATATTCTTTTTGGGTGCTTTGTTTTAAGCTCCAATATTTAGCTTGGGCAAAACATTTTTGGTTACCAATCAAGATGTAACCAAAGTTTTTGCAGGTAAAAATTGGCATTAACTGTGAAGTTATTAAGAGGCGAATAACTTATTACAGTTGGACTTGCTGTACGTTTTAGGAAAGAGGGAAAATGACCGAGACTGTCGACATCCACGCCCCTGGCGTAGAGGTCAAGAAGTCTTGCTGCTACTTCTGTCATCAGAATTGCGGCGTTCTTGCCTACGTCAAGGATGGTAAGGTCATCAAGATAGAAGGTGATCCGGATCATCCGACTAATCAAGGAGGGCTTTGCTGCCGCGGCAACATCGCTCTAAAGCATCTCAATCATCCCGCTCGTGTTAACCATGCTCTAAAGAGAGCTGGTAAGAAGGGTGAAAACAAGTGGGTTGAGATTCCTTATGACCAAGCAATTAACGAGATTGCTGAACGTCTAAACACTATCAAGGAAGAGTCTGGAGCAGAGGCTGTTGCAACTGCTGGTGGAACTCTTCGTACAGATGACTGGGCGCGTCGCCGATTCATGAATATGTTCGGTAGCCCCAATGGTTTTCACAATGCATTGCTGTGCTGGATTCCAACATTTATGGTTGAAACCGCAGTTAGTGGATGGAGTCCATTTGAGACAGATCTTGGCTCTAGTCGCTGCCTGATTTTGTGGGGATGCAACCCAGGCGCTTCTAACATGCCAGGCATGAGAGGCTATAGCGATCTTAAGAAGCAGGGTCTAAAGATCATCGTTGTTGATCCACGCTATTCTGAGACAGCAGCTCATGCAGATCTTTGGCTTCCACTTCGTCCAGGTTCTGATACTGCTTTGGCTCTCGCAATGATCAACACCATCATCTTTGAGGGACTCTATGACAAGCAGTTTGTTGATAGTTGGTGCATCGGTTTTGATGAGTTAAAGACTCATGTAAAGCAATACACTGCTCGTTGGGCAAGCGAGATTACTTGGCTAGACGCTGAGTTAATCCGCAAGGCAGCTCGTATGTATGCAACCAACACACCGGGAAATATACAGTGGGGTTGTACAGCAGATCAGCTTGGACGTACAGCTGGTGCTGGCATGCATGCTCGCGCAATTCTTCGTGCAATCTGTGGTAATCTTGACTGCCCAGGTGGAGACCTTATGCCTGGTCCTTCGATGGCCTATATTACAGACGAAGAGATGGAAGCAAATGATTGGCTTCCTGAGGAGCAGAAGGCTAAGCAGATCGGTTCTGACAAGTTTAAGCTAACTTCTTGGCCTGGATATCAAATGATCGCCGACATCGCTAGAGAAAAATGGGGCAAGGCTCCAACAGCCGAGTGGATGTGTGAGGCTCATGGACCAAGCGTCTTTAAAGCCATCATCACTGGTGATCCCTATCAAGTCCGTGCACTTATCGTCAACGCTACCAACCCAATCAACTGCTACGGCGATTCAAAGATGACCCTTGAGGCGCTAAAACGCGTTGAGTTTTTGGTAACCGTTGATTACTGGATTACTCCATCGGCGCTTTACTCAGATTATATCTTGCCTGCAGCGAGCGCTCTTGAGCGTCCAATTATGCACAACAACTACGGTGTTACCGATTCTCTCATCTGCTCACAGCGTGCAATTCAGCCGATGTATGATCGTCATACCGATTACACATTCTGGCGTGCTTTGGCACTTGCTTGTGGTCAGCCAGAAGAGATGTGGCCATGGGAAAATGAAGAAGAGGCCTTCTATTACATCATCTATCCAATTGGATATCCAATTAATAGTTACGATGAGTTTGTAGAAAACTATCGCTTCTTCTATCCACCACAGACCTTCTATAAGTATGGACAAAACGGATTTGCGACTCGTTCTGGCAAAGTTGAGCTAAAGTCTTCAATCCTTGAGCAGCTTGGATACCCTGCTCTACCAACCTACATTGGTGCACCAGAAAACGAGATTGACGATCCAGAGCTTGCTGAGGAATATCCACTAGTTCTTACTACTGGTGGTGGATTTATGCCATTCCATCACTCCGAGCAGTTCAACATCACCGAGGTCAGATTTATCTCACCAGATCCCTATTTCACAATCAATCCAGAAAAGGCCGAGGAGCTTGGTATTGAACAGGGAGATTGGTGTTGGATTGAGACAAGGCGCGGGCGCATTCGTCAGCGTGCAAATGTTGAGGCTTCGGTCGACCCACGTGTTATATATGTGCAGCGTGGTTGGTGGTATCCAGAGCGCGGGCCTGAAGGATCGGATCCATTTGGCTGTCTTGAGTCTAACGTCAACGTTTTAACCTCTGTTGACGATTGCGACTGCGACCCAATTGGCGGAAGCTGGGCAAATCGCGGACTTCTTTGCAAGGTCTACAAGTGCAAGCCTGGTGACCAAGTTACTACTCAATGGTCTATTCCAGGAAATTCTTCTGAGCCTGGCGTGACAGTAATGCCAAGCGATCAAAAGCTTGCTTACGAACCTATTCCATATAATCCACAGCCTTCATTTGAAGTTCCTGAGGGACTATATTGGGACCCAGATACAGATATTGCTTGGAACTTAGAGGCTGGAACATACTACGATCCATCTTCAGGTTGGATGATTCATCCAGAGACCCAAGTCTATTACGATCTTTATTCTGGATATGCATTTGATCCAGGAACCAACACGCTATTGGATGAGTCGACTGGGATCCATTATGACTTAGAGACCAGAGAGCCAATTAACACCGATCAAACCGGTGCTGATTCAACTGAAGGAGGGGAGTAAGCATGACCCGTTACGCAATGGTTATTGATCAAAGGCGCTGCATAGGTTGTCAGTCATGCACTGTGGCGTGTAGGACATGGAACGACCTTCCAATGGACATCATCTATAATCCCGTTGTAACTGAGGGTGTTCAGGGCAAGTTCCCAAATGTTCACCTAACATACACACCAACGCTTTGCATGCATTGCGATAAACCCCCATGCACCCTGTGCTGTCCAGCTAAAGCCTCTATTCAAGATGAGGACGGAATCGTTTGGGTTGATCCCACCAAGTGCATGGGATGTAAGGTGTGCATCAACTCCTGCCCCTATGGCATGCGTGACTCCAATCATTCTGAAGGTTTTGCGCGCAAGTGTACTTTTTGTAAGGACAGAGTCCGCGAGGGCGAACAACCTTACTGTGTGGCAACTTGCCATCAAAAAGCACGTATCTTTGGAGACCTGGATGATCCTAATAGCGAGGTCAGTAGGCTTATTAGCAAGCTAAAGACCGAGCGTATCTATGAGGAGCTTGGCACTGAGCCGCAGGTCTATTACATTCCGGATCTTGGAGGTAGCGACCTATGAGGCAAGCAAAGATGAACAAAAGGTTTTGGACATGGCCTATTGCTATCTACCTCTTTTTAGGAGGTCTTGGTGGCGGAACGCTATTCATGTCTGGAATACTCTATTTTCTAGGGGTTAGGCTAACACTTGGATTTGGCATCATTGTTGGTGTTGCTATGTTGGCTCTTGGGTGTCTACTTCTAATCTTTGAGCTTGGGCAACCAAAACTATTTATCAGAGCCTTTGTTGCAAAGACTGCCATCATTAAGTGGGGCGCTGTTCTTTTGGCGATCGCCATGGTTGCCGGTATTGTTTGGTGGGCATTTTACTGGCCATATGATTGGAATCTGTTCTGGTATAGCTGGACAGGTCTAATGGAAGCAGCAATTGTTATATGCATGGTATCGTCCATGGGACTTATGATCTATACAGGAATATTGCTTTCCTCTATGAAGTCAAAGCCATTTTGGAATACTCCAGCTGTCCCAGTCATATTTACAATCTCAGCAATGTCTACAGGAACAGCTCTAGTCTCTTTGTGCACCGCTGGTTCACCAATCGATTTTTGGATGTTTCAAACTCTTGAGACCATGGTCTCTAGTTTAGGTAGTTATGGCATTTTGTATGCTGGAATGGAAATTTCTTACATCACTTCTGTCATGCACTTCATAGATATTATCCTAGTCATCGTTGAGCTTATCGTGCTGCTTCTCTTTACTGTTATGCAATACAGCTCAAGTGAAGTTACAGCAAAGCAGGTTGCTCGTCGTTGGCTCATCGGCGAGACCAAGTGGGTATTTTGGATTGGAATGATCGTCATTGGTCTGGTTGTGCCTCTAGCGATCTATCTAATAGGTGAACATACTCTTAGCGCCTATGTTGCTCCAATCTTAGTCTTGTGTGGCGGTCTTCTCCTTCGCTTCCTTTTCGTTTACAACAACGATAGACGCGAGATACCCGGAACTGCTCTTTATTACGACAAGCTCCCCGATAAGAACAGTGCAATCTTACATCCTTATTGGGAAAAGACAGGTAAGCCATACTAGGTTTAGGTTTAGGGTGATAAACAAAAACCTTTAACTTCGCGCTTTAGCGAAATAATATATTGGGGACGAATGACCGGCCCCGCATGCGGCTGAGTCGATTTAGCTGTATGCGGGGTCTTTTTAGAGGGGATTTAAGTGAGCATTCTTTCTTGGCAAACTCTTAGTGATGTTGCTGATAGATGCATCGGCTGTGGGCTCTGTGTAAACGTGCAGGGCGACTGTGGCCAAAAAAATCCCATCAATTTTGGAAATTTAGCAAGCGCTTTTTTGCAATCCAAAGATTTTGCCAAAGAACACGAATGCGATTTTGCTGTGAGTGATATTTCCAGTGAGATCTATGATTTTACGCGCATCTGCTTAACCTGCTCTAGGTGCACTTCGAGGTGTCCTGTGGGTATTCGTGCATCTAAAACAATTATTGCTGCAAGGTCGGTTTTAAATGCTGCCTCTCCAGAGATTTTGAAGGAGTATCGCAGGTATAGGTGCGATATGGCCGACTCTCATTATGTGAGGATGCGAAAGCTAACAGGTGCTGAGTATGAGGATATGTTTTTGGAAGAACAGGACAGTCCTGTACCAGGCGCAAAGCCAGTAGGTGCAAGGCGGGGCGCTAAGTTCTCGCCCGCGAGCGACCCTTTGTCAGACGCAAAGCTAGCAGATGAAGCGGGTACAAAGCTAGTTTACGAAGCGGGTACAAATAGAGCTGCTACGGATCAGACGAACATAAGTGGAGCTATTGCAGACGAAACAAGTTGCGGATCTACAGATCTATCCTTTATTGGCGAAACTGCTGCGAAAGCCAGTATTGCAGGCCATATCCTGCTTTTTTTGGGATGCACACTTGCAAATAATTTTCCAAAGCTCGGTAAAAAAGTCTATGAAGAACTTCTTTGTGACAATATTGTTGATTCAATCACAGTGATGTGTTGTGGAAAGCCACTTGCTTTGATGGGCGCTCAAGACGACTTCGATAATTACACAGATATCTTGGCTCAAAGACTTGTCACGCATAATATCGATCAAGTGATAGCAGCATGCCCAAATTGTTATTACACACTTAGACAGATTCTCGAAAAGCGAGAGCTTACGCAGAAAATTACGCTAAAGTTCTTGTCCGAAGTTTTGGTTGAAAAAGGTTATAGATTTACTCCTTCAAAAAAGTATCCATATCAAAATGTGTCAATTCATGATTCGTGTCCCGATCGTTATGATCAGGTAATTGCAGATAGTGTCCGAGAAATTTTTTCTGAAGTTGATATAGTTGAGCTCGACCATTCGAGAAGAGAGTCTATCTGCTGTGGCTCGGGTGGATTTTCTGCAATTTATGGCTCAGAGCTTAGCGAGCGCGCATTCTCAGAGAGTTTAGATGAATTTTTTACAACTCGCTCGCGCTGTCTGATAACTTCGTGTGCAACGTGTGCGAGCACATATAAATCATCTGGAGCTGTGAATTGCCACCACTATCTTGAACTTTTATTCGACGAGGAGATGGACCTAGACACCCTAAACTATGCTCTCGATCAACTTTGGGAGATTCAAGATGGTCAAAGCGAACCATTGATCAACAAATTTGACGATGATACTCCATTTCTGTTTGCTTCAACCAACATCAAGGAGTGCTAGCTTAGATGCAAAAGGTTAGAAGCAACTGTCATTATTGCGGATATCTTTGTGGGTTTATCGCTACGGTTGAGGATGGTAAGCTCATCGACTTAGAACCAGATCCAACACGCTATCCCTATGAAAGCTCTATTATCGCAAGATGCAGAAGGTGGAGAAAAAACCTCGATGCAATCGATGGGCCAGATAGGATAAATTACCCGCTTAAACGTGCAGGCGGGCGTGGTGAGGGACAATGGGAGCGCATCACCTGGAATCAGGCTCTTGATGAAATTGGAAACAAGCTTACAGAGCTAGTCGATACTTACGGGCCAGCTACTGTTGCAAGCGCGATCGGAGGTCCACATGCATCGTTTTGGCCACTGCATCGTTTTTTGAATCTTCTTGGTTCTCCAAACAATATGGGAATAGGTCAGATTTGTTGGAATCCTCGCATTTGGATCGATTGTCTAACTTTTGGATGGCCAATCGAGGCGGATATCAACCCAGACAAATCAGAGGCTGTTTTTTTGTGGGCAACAAACCCTGCAGTTTCGGATAATTCAGTTTTTTGGAAGACTATCAAAGAGATTGCAAATAGCGATATCCCACTTGTTGTAGTTGACCCGCGTAAGACCGAGACTGCTCGTGTGGCCGACCTACATTTAGCACCCTTTCCTGGCACTGATTGCATTTTGATTTTGGGAATGATACGTCAGATCATCAAAGATGATAGGATCGATCACGAGTTTGTCCAAAAGTGGTGTCATGGTTACGAAGGGTTAGTAAAGCACGTTGAGCCTTATACCCCAGAATATGTGCAAAACATGACTGGCGTTCCAGCTCAAGATGTAATTAGGGCTGCAGAAATTTTTTCATGTTCAGGCCCTACAGCGCTTCTTAGTGGTCGTGGTATCGATCAGCTTGGCGAAAATACGGCACCAACGCATCGTGCTCTTGCGATTTTGCGCGCAATAACGGGAGATGTCGACCGCGCAGGCGCGTGTTCAATAAATATGATGAGCGACTATATTTCAGAAGTCGACATGGAAACAAGCTATACAATGCCTGCTGATATTCGAGCTACTCAACTAAATTCAAAGTATTCGCCACTGCAATGCTATGACGGATATGATGGGGCAATCGAGCTTACGCTTAAGCTCGGCAAGCGACTTCCGATGCGATATCTCACCTCGGCACACCCATATTTGGTGTGGAAAGCTATGGCAACAGGTGAACCATATCGCGTCAGTGCGCTAATTGTTCAAGCTGCGAATCCTCTCGTCACATATGCAAATACGCATCTAGTGCATGAAGCTATGTCGAAGCTCGATCTCATGGTAGTTCTTGAGTATTACATGACCCCAACAGCGCAGATGGCCGACTATGTTTTGCCTAGTGCTGGTGCATTTGAACGCCCAGTCTTTCAGGCGCAGGGCGGTGTTGCTAATGTGGGATATGGTGGTCCCGCCGCAGTCAAACCCTACTACGAACGTAAATGCGACTATGAGTTTTTTAAGGAGCTTGCGTGTCGTATGGGTCAAGAACAATATTGGCCTCAAGAGAGTTTGGAAGAGGCATTTGATGTAATGATGTCTGGCGCACAGATCCGCTGGGATGATTTTTGTGAATCTGGTCTATACTACGGCGGAACTTGGCATCAAAAGCATGAATTAGAGTTTCCAGATGGGAAAAAATGGGGATTTTCTACTACAACGGGTAAGGTTGAACTAAGAAATGAGTATTTGATCTCACTTGGAGCAACTGAGTATCCAGAGCCTGTTTCTGTAGATGATGATAAAGATCTGCAATTTGGGCGAAGTCTTGGCTTGAGGGTTGAGAACGGTTATGTTGAAGGGGCACTCGGCTGCGCACCAGCTGCGAAATCTGGTGCTACCACCGATGCTGACGCTAACGCTAAGGCTGGAGCTGACGCTGAAAGTTATGCTGATGTAAGCGCTGAAGCCTCTGTCACCAACACTCATGTGCTTCGCATGATAACGGGTGCACGTATGCAGCCATTTTGGGCCTCATCATTTTTTAATGATGAGCAATTCCGCAAAATACATCCATATCCAACGGCTTCGATGAGTAAAAACACTCTCGAACAGGCTGGTATTGAGGTTGGAGAGTGGATCGAAGTCTCTACATCTGTTGGGTCGGTAGAATTTGTAGCCCAGCAGGCAGAGATGGTTGATGGTGTCATCAGCGTTGAATACGGATGGTGGTATCCTGAAGACGACCCACAAGAGCCCACTTTGGGCGGAATATGGAGGTCAAACGTAAACGTTTTGACCTCTGGCGATATCGAGACATCGGAGGGCCTAATTGGCTCTTGGAAATATAATGGAATACTTTGTGCGATCAAAAGCTTAGGAAGAAAGGTCTAAACCATATGACTAAGAATAAATATGCACTACTACTATTTAGCAAGCCTCCAATTCCTGGAATGGTAAAGACACGTCTTACGATAGAACATGGTGGACTTTTTACTCCAGAGATGGCAGCCGAATTTTTCCGTAGATCTATGTTTGATATCACAGATCTGTCGATGCAAGCTCTTGTAAATTTAGAGTATTACAACGAACAGGAGCGTCTAGATAACCCTAACACTCCTGAGCGCACATATGACTTTTTCGTATCCACCTGTCCAGAGAAAAATGTCGAACTCATGCGCGAGGCCTTTGAATCTTTGGGGAAGTGGCCAAGGGAATTTCATTACATCGTAGACTCTGGAAAAACTTTTGATGACCACTTTGATAGTGCATTTCAGCAGATCTTTGATATGGGATACGATGCTGTGCTCTCTGTAGGAGGAGATATCCCAACGCTTCCTCTAGAACATATTACTAATGCTTTTCAATGGCTGCATTATTTTGAAGATACCACGGATAGCAATGGTGCGGTTTTAGCGCCATGCCAGGAGTGCGGAGTCTCTTTAATCGGATGGAATAAAAATACACCGCTAGATCACCAAGGCGTCTACTACGCAGCAAGCGGGCGTCCGGCGTTAGATGCTTATCGCGAGAAAGCGGCGGAAAATGACACACCTGTGGCATACCTAAGCACAATTGCTGATGTCGATGACATGCAAGATCTTGCACATGCTACAACTTTGATGAGAATGATTCGCTATTCAAAGAAGTTTCAGCCAGATCTCTTTGTTCCAACAAGAACAATCGACTGGTTAGACGAGATTGGTATCTCGGTATCGACTCCTCCAAATGATGACTTTGATCCAAGGGATGACATTGATGTCTAACATCACCTTAAAGACTAAGCGTCCATGGGAGGCGGCTGAGTTTTCTTGCGAGAGCAAAACGGGTCATTGCTACATTGCTAACACACAGGCGTTATGTCCAGATTGTTTGGCAGTCTTGGATGCAGAGATCTATGCCGATAGTGACAATAAGGTATGGATGGAGCGCACATGTCCTGAGCACGGCTATATCAATACCTTTGCGTGGCCGGACGCCAATCATTATCGTTGGATGGATTCGCTAGCATTTCCTATGGCAAAACCTCATAGCACGCGTGATGTAACTAAGCCATGTCCATTTGATTGTGGTATGTGTCATCGGCATCTGCGTAAGCCCACTTTGATAGAGATTGAGGTCACACAGTCGTGCAATATGCGCTGCCCGGTCTGCTTTATGTCTGCCGAAGTAGATCCGTATGCAATTTCGCTTGAGAGTATAGAGAAGATGTATCGCGCAATTGCTGAGCAATCTTCGCTCAATACCGGAATTCAATTAACGGGCGGAGAACCAACTATCAGAAGTGATCTCGCCGAAATCATCGCAATCGGCAAGAGAATAGGTTTTGATGGCATCGAGGTCAACACAAATGGAATCGTGATCTCTAAAAATTTGGATTATCTAAAATCTCTTGTCGATGCAGGATGTACGGGTATCTATCTATCATTTGATGGTCTAAGTGATGAGATCTACAGAAATCTAAAAGGCCGCGAGATGCTCTCGGCCAAACTCGATGCGATAGAAAATTGTAGGAAATGTGGCATCCAGGTCGTTTTGGCTATGACGATTGTTGGCGGCGTAAATGACCATCAGCTAGGCGATGTCTTGGATTTTGCATTGGACAATAACGATACAATTGCTGGCCTAGCCCTACAGCCGGCTTTTACCTCAGGTAGGTTTGATACTAACAGATCGACTCCTCTAACTATGGGAGATGTGATCTTTATGCTCGAAGAGCAGAGTCATGGTCTCATTGAGGCAACGGATATCTGGCCTTTGGGTTGCTCAAATCCATTCTGCGATACAGGCACATATTTGGTTATGACGTTAGAGGATCGCAAGAGAGTTTACACGCCATGTACTCGCGATATTACGCGTGAGCAATATCTCGAACTCTACGATAAAGACTCTCCGCAAGGCTCTGTCTTTTGGGATATCGTAGAGAGAAGCGGTGTGGCACATGCAGGTGGCTTATCGGTTATCATCATGAATTATATGGATGCTGCTACCTGTGATTTGCAGCGCATGAAAGAGTGTTCAATGTTTGACACCATGTTAGATGGGCGCTTAATTCCATTTTGCGCTTATCAGCTAACGGACTCTAAAGGTAATCGAGTCCATATTCCATGGGGAACAATCGATATTCATTAGGAAAAAGAGGGTTTATGGAGCACGTAGATTTACGTGGAAATGAGATCAACGATCATCTGGAGGATGTAAAATTTTCTGCAACTGTAGATGAATCTAAATGTATCGGTTGTGGACTTTGTGAAGCATTTTGTCCTGTAGATGTTTTTGAGATGATCGAAAATGAAGCGGGCAAAAAGCTTCCAAGCGCAACTGGAATTGACAAGTGTTGGGGATGTGAGACCTGCACTGGTCAATGCCCACAAAATGCCCTTCATATCAGTGGAAACGTTGAGGGGAATTTCTTAGACTATCGCAAAAAAGCCGAGCCTCTTAGCAAAGAGACTTACGAGAAGTATGCATCGTGGGCTAAAACGCTAACCGATGTGTTAGGACTTAGATGGCACGTTGTTGGGATTCGTCTGCTCAAGGCTGGAGAGGATGTTCCCGATGTTGCCATTCCAAAAGAGCGCTATAGGTACTGTCAGTCTTTGATGGCAGCAAGGCGTGGTAGGTCGATAATGATGCCAGCCAACAGACACGCCTGCCCAGATGGCACTTCGATTTTGGGACTTACGGACATCCCAGCCAAGTTAGCGTCGGGAGAGCTCTATATATTGTTCCATAAGCTCGATTCAATTGAGGCAGCACAACGTATGGTATCTGAGCGTCCACACTTAGAGCCGAGATCTGTTGATGCAACGATTGTATTTCCACTAGATGATGCACCAACCGACCCAGATGTGATTGCAGTTTTTGCTCAACCGGAGCAGGTTATGTGGCTGTGTATGGGCGCATCTTATTACACAGGACATCGATTTGACTTTCATGCTAGTGGATATAACGCACAGTGTGTAGAGACGACTCTTTTGCCCTATGTTTCAGGAGAGCCGAATATCTCCTTTGGTTGTTATGGTTGTAGGGCAAGCTCTGACATTGGCGACGAGATTATGTTTATGGGAATTCCTGTGGAGATGATGCCAACTATTGTTAAGGGACTAAATGAGCTTTCCAAAAAGGCGATTCCACAATCTAGAGATAAGATCTATCTGCCTCCGATGATGATGTGAAAAGTTCACGCTTAGAGTCTATGTTTAAAGTTCATGTTTAGGGCTAAGCTAATGCTCAGAGTTCATGTTTATTGAAATGCAGTGACGCTTGAGGCAAGAATCCCCTGCCTTTAGGCATGGGAAGTATCAAAAAAGTTTGTTGACGTGGATGTGCCTACGATTTGGCTTAGATGTGCTCACAATAAAAGCAGGTTTGAAGACGACGACACAGTAGGAGTTTGTGTGACGCAGAATAGCAATGATAGCTCCGAGGAGCTTTTCAAGCTAAGAGCTACAAAAGAAGAGGATCTTTCGTATTTGCTGCTTATGTCCGAAGGACAGGAGATCGGCATTCCTCCAAATTATATGGATGGTGGATGCTCTGCAGTAAATTGGCAAGATATCCCTGTTGGTTATATTCATGTTGAACCAACTGAAAAAGGTGCTCATATTGGTCCGATTGTGGTCTTTGAAGATTGGCAGGGATATGACATCGGCACTGCGTTAATCAATTGGGCGCATGAGAAATATGGGATTTTAAAGCTCGTCTCAAATGGCAGTTCAAATGGTTTTTACGACAAGCTTGGCTTTGTTGAGGTCGACTGGGACGAGATAGACGAACGCTTTCATAGGGATTGTTTGACCTGTCCCTATTATGAGCAGTGCGGTCCAAAGCCCTATATGCTAACTTAGTTCAAGGGATTAATATTAATAGGCGGGGTAAGCAGCGCGGTTAAAAGTTAGCGAGGATTTTATGCAAGAAAAATTGATGAGCCGTCTATCAAAATCATTTAAAGCTATTTTTGCAGGTGTTTTATCTGTCGTATTAGCGTTTTCTATGACTGGATGCGGTAGTAGCGCCGTTGCAGCGACCGTAAACGGTCATGAGATCACAGAAGATCAAGTGAGCTCCTATATTCAATCGGTTCGCACCTCTTATGGCCTTACCGATGATGATGATTGGCTTGAGTATTTAACTACTTATGGATATACATCTGCAGATATGAGAAACGACGCAATCGAGGTTATTGCTCAAGAGTGGTTGATTTCTCAGGTTGCTCAAGAAGCTGGCTATACAGTTGAGACATCTGAAATTGACGAGGCTATTCAGTCTTTAAAATCGCAGTATTCAAGTGAAAATGAATGGGAGGCTGCGCTAAGTTCTCAGGGTATTACCGAGTCAGATCTTAGGGATAGCTATGAGATGTATATGTATCAGCAGATTGTAATGGATGAGATCATCGAGGCGCCGACTCCAACAGATGAAGAGATACAGAGTGCGATCGATGAAAATATCTCTTCGTATGATGGTGCGAAGCGGTCTTCTCATATCCTCTTTTCTACCGATGATGAGGATACCGCACTCGAAGTTCTAGCAGAGCTACAAGATGGTGCAGATTTTGCAACTATGGCGGAGGAATATTCTACTGACTCTTCGGCCTCTAGTGGCGGAGATGTTGGTTGGGATTGCCTTGTTACATTTGTTGATGAATATCAAAGTGCGCTTGACGAGTTAAGCGTTGGAGAGATAACTCAAGAGCTGGTTGAGAGTGAATATGGATATCACATCATTATGTGCACCGAGGAGTTTTCTATCACTGATGATGTTACGCCAACAGCCGATAATATCCCAAGCGATATCTACGACGTGATTGTTTCAGATTTAGAAGATGAGCTATTGCAAACTGCCTATACCGAGTATGCTGCTGAACTACTTGAACAAGCTGATATTCAGATCAACACAATGCCTGAAGGATTAGCATACGATGTAGATGGTAGTGGCGCTGCTGCGCAAGCAAGTGCTGAGGCGGAAACAACTGAAACTGATGACAGCGATAGTACAGATGACACAGATGATGAATCTGATAGTACTGATGGGTCGGACTCTTCAAGTGACACATCCGATGAAACAGATAATTCAAGCGA
>CAZLCK010000018.1:0-3525 GCA_964558235.1 uncultured Coriobacteriaceae bacterium | reverse complement strand
CGTACAGCCTTCTGTTGAAAGTTCGCTGTTAATTAGTAGGCTTTATACAAATTTTGCCGTACAAGTGAACAATAGTGCACAGATGCCAATGTATCTACACTAGTTATGAGATAGTTCTGCTAGTATTAGCAAGGCCTTTTCAACAAAAGGTTACATATCTGCGGGCATGGCGGAACTGGCAGACGCGCTAGATTTAGGTTCTAGTGAGGAGACTCGTGGAGGTTCAAGTCCTCTTGCCCGCACCATTTAAAATACTAATGCCTACAATCTTTTCGACTGTAGGCATTTGGCATTTTTGAGGCTGTAGGCATTTTTGGCTAGTGTGCCGAACGTGGCGCGTTTTTGCGGCTTAAAGGAAAATATGTGGTGATAGCATCTAGTCCTAATTGTCCTATAATCGGCGCGTTTGGGCTATAGCTTCACATTTTTGAGGCTTTAAGCTGCTGGAAATTGCTGCAGCTCAGCTATCAAGGGTTCACTTACCCTCATTTGACAGTTTTGAAGCTCACCATCTTCAAGCTCGGTCCTAGATCTTTTGCATGGGTTATAGCAAACTTCACCACAGAGTTTGCAAATTACAGGTTTCGGTATTGCTTTTGCAGTAATATCTGCATCGCAAGAGTCACAATAGTATGCATCTTGAAGATTCTCAATGTCGCAAGCATTAAATCCGCCGCATTCGGGGCATTCTACTCCACGCATTCTTGGGGGTCTGCATCCTCCGCAAATAGGATTGCATGACCAACACATAGCTAAGTCCTTTCGAAAGTTTTTATAGAGCTGTTTTTTAGAGCTTATATCTAATATCTTATTAAAACCCAAGCTCAGTAAGATCAAAATTGTTGTCGGCTGTTTTTGTCTAGCTCTGCGATCTCATCAATGTTGTCATAGCAATAGCGCATGCCCTCTAGTGTAATGATGAGATTTACAATCGCTTCGTCGCCCTCTCCAAATTCTTGGTAAGTCAGATACCCGAGGTCTAAAAGATCTTTATAGATATCAGACTCTAACATTTTTGTTTTTGGCAAAAGGTTAGATTTTCTATCCTGCTCATCTTGCCTAATTGCAATTCTGTAAAGAATAATCTTTTGCTTGTCATTTAGGCTATCTGCCATTGTGAACTCCTAAAGAATCAAAAAGTTTTTGCATACTGATTTTTCGCATACTGAATTACAAGTTATTTATTAGATAATGATAGACCAACGACCGGCCTATATGGTGTAATCGAACTTTAAATCGCAATACGCAAATCTTAAATGGACAATGACACCTCATGAATATGCAGTATCGATAGAGAAGAATCTAAGGCCTTTTACTGAGGCTGCCGATGGAATTAGCTTTACAGATGTTACTACGGTTTACGAAAGCGCTTGTTTGGGTGGATATCCAGTTCAAAGCGAGGACTATGAAAAGGTAAAGAGCTATTACAAATCATTTTTCAAGAGCGCTCGCCGCAAGGTTGGTAATTTCAAGTGGGTCTGGAAATTCTGGAGAATTTAACTAAAGGCGAAAGCATCTTTCTATAACAACTCGGTGTTTGTGTCAAAATATAAATGCCGAGTAAAACAGCGCTAAGGAAATGTTTTGAAAGAGAGCAAATCAACAAGTAGATCTGTAGAAATGCCAGAGGGACGCCTGTGGACATCATCGTTTGTGATTATATCCCTGGTAAACCTCTTTGTTTTTATGGGTTTTAACATGACCAACACTGGATTGCCAGTTTTTGTCGATCTTTTAGGTGGAGATTCTATTCAAGTTGGCTTAGTCGGTACATTGGCTACGGGTGCTGCCCTAGTTACAAGGCCTTTTACTGGTTTTATGGTCGATAGATATGCTCGTAAAGGAATTCTTGTAGCAGGACTTGCGGTTAGCTGTGCTTCTGTCGCATTATTTTTTGTGTTTCCTCTTGTATCGGCGATTCTTCTTTTCCGATTAATCCAAGGTATTGGATGGGGGCTTGGATCTACTTCTACTTCTACAATCGTTGCTGACCTGCTTCCCAAAGCCCGCTTTGCCGAAGGAATGGGCTACTTTGCTATGACAACTTCGTTGGCAGCTGCGATTGCACCGGCGCTTTCAATTCTATTACTTGAAAATATTGGGAGCGACTATATGCTCTTGGTTACTCTAGCCTTTATGATCATTGCCTTGGTATTTTCTTTATTTGGGAAATTTGAAAGATCAACAAACGTTCCTAAGACGCACGTTGCTAAGACGCACTTTCGTCTCTCAGATCTTTTTGAAAAGAAAGCCCTGCTTCCAAGTTTGCTTATTTTTTTGAGTAATGTAGCATTTGCTCCCATTGGAACGTTTCTAGTTCTACATAGTACACAGCAGGGAGTTGAAGGCATTTTTATATACTTTGTAATTTATGCGGTTGTTAATATTATCCTTCGGCCTTTGATTGGAAAAAGTATCGATAGATTTGGATTTTTTGTACCAAGTATTGTTTCTGTTGTAAGTATTGCTATAACGCTGGCTCTTGTGGCTCTGGCGCAAAGTCTTGTGGTGTTTTGTGTAGCAGGATTTTTTGCAGGTGTTGGTTTTGGCGCGGCAATGGCAACGTTTCAAACCATGGCTGTTGCACCTGCACCGCCTAACCGTCGTGGTGTGGCAACTTCAACGTTTCTATTCGGTTTAAATGGCGGAATGGCCTTTGGGTCATTTATAGGAGGAATTATAGTAGGCGCGATCGGGTATTCGGGTATGTTTCTTTCTATGACAATCATTCCGGTGGTAGCGATTGTAGTGATTCTTGCTCTTGGTCCAAAGCGTTTAGAGAGCTATCGAATCACCTAGGATAAGCGAGCGCTTTCAGTAAGACCGACCTGGTGAATTGGCTTATAAAAAGCACCCTGTGGCATCAGTGTACTTTTGTACAAAGTTATCGTACTCGCCTGGGCAGGATGCGGAAAGCGCAAGCTTAAAAGGTCATTTTTGGGAATGTTTGCACGTCTAGCAAGCGTGATATGTGGTCTGAATCTCTTGTTGTCAAAGGCTATCTTTTGTTCTTGCAGACCGTTTCTAAGATCCTGTGTAAGCTGCATAAGTTCGTCGCTTTTTTGAAGTTCCAAGATAAGTGTAGCGTCTTGCGCACGGCCAAATTTTCCTAGGCCTTCTGGGTATAGATTGATCTTTTCGTGTGATGCTGCCAGACTGTCTAACAGCTTTATGCAACTCTGTACAGTCGCTTCGTCTATTTCACCTAAAAAAGCTAGCGTTATATGATAGGAGTCGCTTTTCATAAAGCGCCCATCGATGGTTTTCGAAAGCTGTTGAGCGAGATATGCAAGCTCTGTATGCATTTGTTTAGGAATATCTAAGGCTATAAAAGCACGCATTATAGGTCTTTCTTTTCTTGTAAGATGCCAAGTAATTTAACCATTGCGGGTGGGAAAACCCACGGTTTAATCGTAAGAGTCCTGCGGCTTTAGTCGTGTGGTGTGCGAACCGTTTAAGACCTAAAAATAATGGTCGGGTTGACAGGATTTGAACCTGCGACCCCTTGACCCCCAGTCAAGTGCG
>CAZLCK010000017.1:0-28642 GCA_964558235.1 uncultured Coriobacteriaceae bacterium | reverse complement strand
ACATATATTTTTGTTGTTTTTGTCTAGCTGACGCTCATAAAAATTTAGGGAAAGCCTTCAAAGTTGGGAGAAAAGATATATGTGGAGCGGGTGTCATCCAAAAAGTGATAATGAGCTAAAAGAGTGTGAGGAACTCGGCAAAAGCTTAAGCAGAATGTCTCAGCCTACGATCCTTGCTATCTTGGCAGAATCGGGTTCACCTCTTCATGGATATAGAATCGTTAAACTTGCGGCAAGCTCCCCTATGTTTGGTGGAAATAAACCAGATGCCGCCGGAATATATAGAGCCCTTAAGCGCATGGAAGAACAGGGGCTTGTTACCGCTTCTTGGGATACGCCAGATTCTGGTACTGCAAAAAGGATGTTTTCACTAACTGAAAAGGGCACAGATTGCCTAAGACGTTGGATTGACGCATTGGCATGCTATTGTTTAACCATCCAAGACCTTAGAAAGATGGCATCTGACGCTTTGAAAATCGACCTGCCTGACGACCCAGTCTGTCATACAGGCAATATTCAAGACTCTGAATAATAAGCGCTCGTTTTATCTCGCATAGACTTTAAAAGTTCGATATTCACGCGATCTTTTTCCGGTATTTCCCCTGGAACTTCTACTACAACATCGACGTGATCTATGCTTTTTTGACCTATGATGTAGGCAAAACCATCACGACCAATATAGCCTTTTCCTACCCATTCATGCCGATCTTTATTCGTTCCAAGATCAAACTTAGAGTCGTTTGCATGCATTAAACAAAATGCTTCAAGACCACACGCGCTATCGATCTCATCTAGCAAGCTATCCCAGCCCTCTCGATCAGAAATGTTATATCCAGCCGCCCAAGCATGTGCCGTATCTATACAAATTCCAATTTCAAAAGGTGTTTTGGTCATTTTATGAATTCCATAAGAGATACCAAGCTTCGAGGCATTTTTGCATATCATCCCCAGCTGAGTAGCAGTCATACCAAATTGATTGCCCGCTCCTGCAGCATTTTCTAATATCAACTTTGGAATTTTTGGAAGCGTTGGTTTGCTGCTTTGCATTACATCTGTTGCTTGATTAATAGGGTCAGCGTGTCTATTCATGGCAGAATCACTTTGGCAATCTGTCCTATCTTGTCGCATGTCAAACTCAGGCAAGAGCCCATCCTCTAGCCAATCCCATATTATCTCTTCGCATCTAACAAAAGACCTATAGATCGCTTGTGAACATCTATATGAAGCAGCCTCATCATCTTTTGTAATATCTGTCCCAACATGAACATTTACTCCGTTTAAGCCTAAAAACGCCGCTATTGCCAATTCTCCTGCCATCGCTTCGATCGATTTTTCAGTCTTGTCTACATCCGTTCCAGATAGATTAATCAAATACGATGCATGACTATATATTTTTAGACTCGGATAATCTTCTCTTATCTTTTTAATTTGAACGATACGCTCAGCCTTTGGTGCAGCATACTTAAACTGCCTAGCATTTTTAGCAAAAATTTGCACACATTCACATCCTACCGAGCTTGCATACTCAGCCATCTTTGTGTAATCGCCCAAAACAGGAACATGAGCCCCTATTAACATCGTTGCCGCTCCTTAAAATACTCTTTTTATTAAAGCGTTGTTTTGAATATAGTTTATAAGACGCACAAAATTCGTTTCTAATAACGCTTTGCCCAAGGACTATGCCCTATATCTTGGCTATCTGTTAAACTTTAGTGCTGTGTAATTGAATTTGATAAAGGCGAAAAATTTTAGCCTACAAAACAACACATAGGAGAAAGAATGTCTAGCATTCTCGGAATACTGCAAGTACTCGGAGTTGTAATGATCATCGTGATCGTTGCGCTATATGTAGTAACAATTATCTGGGTAATCAGAGATGCCCCAAGAAGAGGAATCTCTCCTACAAAATGGGGAATTGTCGCTTTAATCCCATTTATTGGCGCACTGATCTACTCAGCGCTGCGCCCACCTATGTTCCTAGCAGATAAAGAAGAGCAAGATCTCGATTGCTTACTAAGAGAGCGCGAGCTAATGCGCTATGGCGAATGCGGCAGATGCAGTTATCCTGTTATGGATGACTATGTTATGTGCCCAAATTGCGGCTCGCAACTAAAAAATGTTTGCAAAGGCTGCAAAAAGCCACTAAATCCATCTTGGACAGTATGCCCATGGTGTTGCACTAAAACCGACACATCTAGCGAGAGAAGACCTCGCAGACGAACTGACAGCCATTCAGATCGAACTGAAGGCCATTCAGATATGAACGATCAAACACGCGTAGACCACACAACACATAGACATTCGACAACGCCACAGGAGTAGCCCAAATCTGTACAAAGTTTGATCTTAGTAACGGTATATGAGGGCCGCCCCTATCAAAGGTTTTGGGGCGGCTTTTTTAACCACAAAGTGTATAAGGAATTATGGAGGAGAAGATCTAGATGATCAATATAAGCCTACCAGATGGCTCTAAGCATGAATATGCAGACGGAACCACTGTTGCAGATATAGCAAGTTCAATTGGAGCTGGTCTTGCAAAAGCTGCTTTGGCAGGAAAGATAGATGGAAAACTAGTGGATCTAAATTGCGACGTAGCAGATGGCGCTACCGTTGAGATTATCACCGATAAATCGCCAGAAGCTTTGGGTATTATGCGCCACTCCTGTGCACACATTATGGCCGAGGCCGTACAGGAGCTTTTTGAAGGCGCACAGATCGCCTTTGGTCCAGAGACTGAAGATGGATTTTTTTACGACTTTGAGTTGTCACGCCCAATTTCAACCGATGATTTTAAGACTATTGAGGACAAAATGGCTGAGATCATAGAGCGCGATGAGCCTTTTGTAAGGGAGATCGTAAGTAAAAAACGCGCCAAAGAGATCTTTGCAAACCAGAGATTTAAGTTAGAACATATCGATGACTTTAGCGATGATGTTGAAATCAGCATCTACTCGCACGGAAAGTTTGTAGACCTTTGCTCTGGTCCACATATCCCCTCAGCTGGAAAGATCGGTGCTTTTAAACTCATGAAGGTCGCAGGCGCCTATTGGAAGGGCGACGCTGAACGCGAAATGCTAACACGCCTTTACGGAACGGCATTCTTTAAGAAAAAGAGTCTCGACGAGTACCTGCATAACCTTGAAGAGGCCGAAAAACGTGACCATCGTAAGCTCGGTCGTGAACTTGGAATCTTTACTATGGATCCAATGGCTGGAGTTGGACTTCCACTCTATCTTCCTAAAGGCGCTCGTATTATTCGCATCATGCAAGAGTGGCTGCGCCGCGACCTTTACAAGCGCGGATACGAAGAGGTCATCACTCCACATATCTACACCTCTGATGTTTGGAAAACATCTGGTCACTACGACTATTATCGCGATAACATGTACTTTTTTAACATCAACGAGGGTGATGAGGAAAACCCAAGACTCTCTGAATACGGTGTTAAACCTATGAACTGCCCAGGCCACGTAATGCTTTATAAAGCAGTGCCGCATTCTTATCGCGATTTACCATTAAGATATTTTGAGTTTGGAACGGTTTATCGCCACGAGATGAGCGGTGTTGTCCATGGTCTTTTACGTGCACGCGGATTTACACAAGACGATGCTCATGTCTTTTGCACTAGAGAGCAGATCGTCGATGAAGTTGTTGCTATTCTCGATTTAGTTGATCACATCATGTCAACCTTTGGATTTAAGTATTCAGCTGAAATTTCCACAAGGCCTGAGAAGTCAATTGGTACCGACGATATGTGGGAACATGCAACTGAAGCTCTAAAGCAGGCATGTGCAAAACATAATTTAGAGTACGACATCAATGAAGGTGACGGAGCATTCTACGGACCAAAGATCGATATTAAGGTTAAGGACGCAATCGGTAGAACCTGGCAATGCTCAACTGTACAAGTAGACTTCAACTTACCCGAACGTTTTGATCTAACATATCGTAGCGAGAACAATACCGAAGAACGCCCTTGGATGTTGCATCGTGCAATCTTTGGCTCTATCGAGCGCTTCTTAGGTATTTTAATCGAACACTATGCAGGAGCTTTGCCGCTTTGGCTCTCCCCTATTCAGACAGCCATAATCCCGATTTCTGACAGGCATCAAACTTATGCTGAGGAGGTCCGTGCCCAGATCGAAAAAGTCGGAGGACGCGCCGAGATCTATGCTCAAAATGAACCGATGAAAGTCAAGATCGCTAAGGCTCAAAAGGAAAAAATCCCATATATGTTGGTTGTCGGAGATCGTGAACAAGAGTCTAGGACTGTCTCTGTAAGAGAAAGAGCTGCAGGCGATTTAGGAGATGAACCCTTGGAGAGCTTCCTAAAAACAATTGCAGATTCCGTGCTATAGTCACAAGCTCGGCATCTGCGGGAGGCCAAGGCTTCTAAGAATCATGTTACCCGTAGATGAAGACAAGACACTGCTTAAGCCGAAGGAAATCTTACGCTAAAGCAGGTCCCAACTTCATCATCGCTTGTAACACCAATAGTTCCACCATTGGCTTCCACGATACCATAGGCAATAGAAAGACCAAGCCCAAAGCCTGAAATTGCAGAATCCCTAGATTTATCTGCTCTATAAAAACGTTCAAAAACATGTGGGAGATCTTCTTGTGGGATAGTTCTCCCTCCGTTTGTTACCTTAAACAAAATATTAGAACGCTCTTTTTTTAGCTCTACCTTGACCTTCTTAGGAAGCGCATTGTGGTTTTGAAGTGGCGGAGCCTGCACATACTTAAACGCGTTGTCCAAAAGAATATTGACTACACGATCTATCTTGTCCGGATCGCCCTTGATACGCAGATCAGAATCGATCGATTCTTCGATCTCTACCCCGCCTTCAAACGCGATGGCTTCAAACTGCAATAGGTCTCTTTCAACCATCTCAGAAAAATCAATATTCTCTTTAATTTGGTTGCTATCCCCAATGATTTCCTGCGTATCACCCTTTGCCAGCGTAAGCAGATCGCTAATCAGCCCCTGCATTTTTGTACCTTCATCGCGAATTCCATCTATCCAACGCATCTGCTGTTCCGCAGTTTTTTGAGGATGCGCTTTCAAGATTTCGCTGTCTGCCAAGATAACTGTCAAAGGAGTCTTGAGTTCATGCGAAGCATCAGCAATAAAGCGTTGCTGAGCTGCAAATGCTCGTTCAACAGGACGCATAGCGAGACGCGCCAAAAAAATAGAAATTACAAAAAGAACTCCTAGTATGACTATTCCACCAACTATAGAAAACAACAATCTGGCAGAGACTGATTCGTAAAAATAACTGGAGTCTGCAAAAACAATACGATAACCATCAAATCCATTATCTTTAACCATATAGAAGAGGTTATACTCAGTGATTTCACCTTTGTCTTTATCATTTGATAAAACATATCTGACAGAATCTAAAAGGACATCTTCATCCATATAGACCATTGTTGAATTTGATGAAATTACACCTGAAGCGCTTACGTCCACAGAATATACAATTGTTGAACCTTCATAGCGCTGTCCTGAAGACGAATTCAAGTCACCAATATTTGGGATAAAAAGATCGCCAGAAAGATCACCAGAATCTGTATCAATGGTATAGCTCATTGCACCATTGATCTCGCTATATTGACGATTATAGGACTCGTAGTTGAAAATCACTAAAACGATCAGCAAAACAATTGTCAGAAGCAGCATTGTGATGCCAATGAATCTCCACCTTATTTTGGCAAAAAAATGCAATTTTTGACCTAATTATCCTAGCTGATCTAGAGTAGCTTAATTTAGATATTATCTTTGAGCTGTAACCTGTAGCCTAACATTCTGAGTGTAGAAATTTCTACATTACTCTTGAGATATTTTAGCTTCTTACGCAAAAATGAGATATACGCTTCGACGCTATTATCGGCAACTTCCGAATCAATTCCCCAAACTTTTAGCAAGATTTGCTCTTTTGAAAACGTTTGGTTAGGATTACGAAGAAAAAGCTTCACAACTTCAAACTCACGATAACTAAGATGAACCTGTCTTTCTTTGCAACTAAGCTCGCCAGCATTTAGATCTAACTTGAGATCACCATATTCGATGGTCTCAAAAACTACCTCGCCAGTTCTACGAGTCATTGCACGGATTGTAGCGAGCAATTCCTCTTTCTGGAAGGGTTTAGTCATATACTGATCGCCGCCACTATCGAGTCCTGTGATCTTATCCTGTGACTCAGTTTTAGCAGTCAAAAACAAAATTGGTGTCGAAATTCCGTTCTGACGAAGTTTTCTTGATACCTCAAATCCATCCATCTTTGGAATCATGACATCTAAAATAATCACGTCATAGATGCCACTGATTGCATAATCAAAACCAGCTTGCCCATCATATACTGCATCGGAACTATATCCAGCATCCGATAGTATTTGTTGCAACGCAGCCGCTAAGCGTTGCTCATCTTCCACAATTAGAACATTCATCCGAATTCCTCCCAATGAAACATCCTACAAGTAACTTCTGAAAGAAAGATGAAAGAGAGATTCAAATTAATCGACTAAAGCACCGTGTAGTACGAACTAACTCCTGCACAGACCCTGCATAACGTTTTGCCGTCAACCTCAACATCTCGCCAATCCAAAATACGCTCACCACAACTCTCACAAAATACCTTCTTGGAGGGACGTCCTGGCATATCCTTCTGTTCAAGATCGATTTTAACTTCTTGAACTGTGAATAGATCGTCATCTGTGTAAGGCGCAAAAAATTCAATAGGATCATCGTCATGACCACAGCGAGCAACTTCCTTAGCAGCAATTCTGAAGGCCTTGCCGGAATTAATATCTAAAAAGCTTGCGGCCATCTTGCCATAATCCATCATCTTTAAACGTCTACGTCCGGGATTTGCACCAGCTACAGACACAACGGCGTCAGCAGCACATCTGTCATTTTCTACAAATACAATCAAATCCCTCGCATCCTCAGAACCTTCAAGCCCATGAAGAGATAGACCAAGTCTTGCCATTCTTGTTCCAATCACCTGGCCAGCACATAGATGTCCATGAAATTTAACAGCGCGTTCTAAATCTTCATCAAAAGTTCTTCTCATGATAATTCTCCTTAATTTGTATTATTGGTTAATTTGAGTCGAAGCATAAATTAAAAGACGATAGATCATTTCCAGCTAGGCCCTAATATTGATCAGAATCATCTAGAGGCTTAATTTGAACTGGAATACCACACACCATTCTAACTACTTGCGATGCTTCTTTGGCCAGATCGCAACATAGGCGCCCGATAATATCTCTCAAAATTCGTAGTTCGGGATCTATTGGGACAATTCCTCCGCCAACTTCATCACAACATACGACATCTTTGCTTAAAAGATCGTTCAGGATGCATTTAGAGATATCTGGATCTTTAACAATCAAATCTTGCAGATTGATCAACACCGGCTTGTCACTTAAAACGCCATCAGAGATATCTGATTCATCATAACCTAATGACAAAACATATTGATGCTTTCCAGATGCACTAGGTCCAATAACTAGTATCATATCAACCACATACTTTGCAAAACTACAAGGCAACAGAGTAATAAAATCTCAATTAATGAGAGGTAAAAACCAGAGATATCGCCACTCATTCCACCAAATTGACGCTTTGACATAACAGATACATAAAGACTGATTAGCAAAGAGACTATTGCCACAACAACAAAAGCAATTAGGCTAACAAAATAGCAGATTATAAAGGCGTAAAGCGCAATTAAAATTCCTAAAAAGATAAGAGATGGCAGTTTAGCAGCGTTTTCTCTAAAAGGAGCAAGCATACCTGTTTTCTTTGCTCCTTTGAAAATAATCCCAACAAAACCACTTAAACATCTAGAAATAAAGGGTATTAAGCATAGAAAAATGGTTGTGCATACATTTAGCTGAATCGATGCACTCAAAACAAAATAGATAAGTAGGTAGGAGACTATGCCCATAACTGCAAAAGCACCAACGTGAGAATCTTTTAGGATTTCGCGCTTTTTTGCTGGTTCAGCATGACTAGAAATTGCATCGACTGTGTCTGAGAAGCCGTCCAGATGAATGCCACCAGAAATAATAAGCGGAATAAATGTAAGGCCTATGGCTGAAAGCCAAGGATTTAGCGACCATATATTGCAAAGTGTAATCCACGCCCACAACAATAATCCTATAAAAACTCCAACAATTGGAAAAGCAGCAAGGTTATAACGCATGGTTTTTTCATCCCATTCAAACCTGGGCATAGGAATCGTTGAATACATCGAGATTGCAACTATGATCGATCGAATAATTGTCATTTAACTACTTCGTCTCTTTATTTCGCGGTGTATATTCTTTTTGTTTCGCCCTTTATCTTTTCTGCTTCGCACTATATTCTTTTTGCTTCGCCCTTCAAAAGAACTGGAATCCCACAAACAACCTCATATACAATGTCGCAAAGCTGCGCTAAAAGCGCATTTGCCTTTCCTATTTGTTCAATATAAGCAAGGGTTTCGTCACTATAACCTTCTAAGCTTTCTATACCAACTTCGTTTGTAACAAGTACTATATTGTCGCATTTATCAGCAAGTTTTGAGATATCTGATGCGATCTTGGTTGCAACATCACTTTGTTCAAGGCGAGCGAGTGTGTTGGCTTTATACTCAAAGCTTTCATCTATAAACATCTCATTACTAACAAGATTTCCAACGCAATCGAGTAGGACAACCCCATCTTTTTCTACAGGAGCCTCCGCCACATTTCTAGGAAACTCCAAGGTCTTAAAATGCTTATTTTGGCGCATTTCACGATGACGCTGCACACGAGTACGTGCATCATTATCGTAGACAATCATCGTTGCAACATAAAATCGATTTTCGCTCAATGAAAGAGCAATATTCTCAGCAAATTCGCTCTTTCCGCTGGCAGATCCACCCGTTACTAAAATCTTCATTTAAAATTACTAGCCTTACAAATCACCTAGCACTCTATCCTTCGAGCTCATCTTCTCCACCTAGAGGAACATAAGCCTCAATTCCAGTCTCATCGAATGTGACCATCTCTGAATAGACTGCAAGAGCCATATCTAAAAGAGGAAATGCACAGACAGCGCCCGTACCCTCACCAAGCTTCATGCGAGCATAGATGAGAGGCTCTAGTCCCAACTCCTCAAGTACCATACGAGCTGCCGGCTCAGCAGAAAGATGGCTTGCGATCATATAATTTTTGCAGCTTGGACATAGCCTAGAGGCTATTAGAGCTGCGGTTGCCGAGATAAAACCATCCAAAATAACAGGGCAACCCTCTAATGCTGCTCCAAGAAAAACTCCTACCAAACCAGCAATGTCAAAGCCACCAAGCTTGCTTAGCACATCAAATGGATCGTCTGGATTTGGATTGTTGAACTCTATACCACGTTCAATGGCTGAAATTTTTTTTCGTAGACCAGCATCAGAAAGTCCAGCTCCTCGACCAGTAACTTTTTGCGGCTCGCAATTCATAAGCACAGAACAAAGAGCGGAAGATGTGGTTGTATTACCGATTCCCATTTCACCTGTTGCAAAGATCTTATAACCTTGCTCGACAAGTTCATGAACAACATCGATTCCTATTTGAATTGCCCGGTTGGTCTGCTCAACTGTCATTGCAGGGCTCTTTGTAAAATTGGCCGTCTGCGGTGCAATTTGACGATCAAGTGTTCCAGGTGCATCAAAGACCATTCCTAGATTTACAGGAAAGACTTTAGCTCCTGCGACATCTGCCATCCTACAAACCGATGCGTCTCCCTTTGCCATATTAGAAGCCACAATAGCGGTGATGTCCTGTCCATCTTGGGATACTCCCTCTTCGACAACTCCATTGTCCGAGCACATAACCACAATAGCGCGCTTATCTAAATTAATATCTGTTGATCCTATCATGCCAGCAATCTTAGCGATATCTTTCTCTAAAATCCCCAGCCCACCTAGTGGCTTAGCAATAGCGTCCCAATGTTTTTGAGATGCCTTTTGCATCTCTTCGCTAAACTTTGAAATAGATAATTCAATCTTGTTAAAGTCCATAAGACTTCCTTTTAAATCGACTTAAAATCCTAAAAAATTATGCGCATTGATCTAGCGCACAAAAAGCGAGCCACCGCCCGCACAACATGGATTATCGTCCTTTTGTGTAAAATGCAGCGATAACCCGTAACGATTATTAGTCACATAAAAAATGACGCGGACAAAGGTGGGGTACTGTCACCCTTTGTCCGCGCACTCTATATTGTCGAGAGCATCGAAATAACTTCGAATACATTTTTGGTTTGCGAGATGCAAATGGCACCTTGAGAATTACTCGAAAAACGGGGCTGCGAACCGTATTGTGGAAAACATCGAGCAAAACAAAAAGGCGCATTTTGTGATGGCGCCTTTGAGTAACTAGATAACAAAAATATGCATTAACGTGGAAGGAACATATTTTTTCTTTGAGGTTTCTGTGGTGCAATAACTCGTTACAACCATCAAAAATAAACTCCTGAGCAGGTCTTCTGACTTTGCTTTATTGTAAGAATAACTTACACGGCTTATAATTTCTCGCCTTCCCAGCTTGGACTAACCAGTGACATATGAGAAAAGCCTAAAAGCTTACAGCGGCGGTACCGTTCGGGATTTTCACCCGATTCCCTCTTAGCTCTTAAAAAATTAATTTCTAACAGAACTCAGGTGTATTCGCTTGTCAAGGAACCGATACTTCTCGATCACCCATAAATCTACTATCTAAGCCTAGCTCTAGTCAAGATTTTTATGTGATTTAAACGCATATTTTTCTCTAGCTGCAAATACTATTTGAACAAGATCATCTACGACCTTTTCCAAAGGATAAAATGACTTCTCTTTAGAGGCTCTATCCTTAACCTCAATATTACCTTCTTCAATGCCACGCTTGCCAACGATTATCTGATATGGCCATCCAATCAAATCGTTATCGTTAAACTTAACACCTGGTCTTTCATTGCGATCATCTATAGCGACTTTGATGCCCTTTTGAGCAAGCTCTTGAGCGATTCTTGAAGCCTCAGGCCATACAAGATCGTCTCCAACACTAAGAGGAATTACAACAACCTCGGCAGGAGCAACAGAGACTGGCCAAGAGATACCATCTTCATCGTTATGCTGCTCAACAACGGCTGCTAGCGTTCTTGAAACTCCAACTCCATAGCAACCCATAATAAATGGTTGTTCAATACCCTGTTCATCCATATATGTGGCGCCAAGCGCTTTTGAATACTTAGTTCCTAGCTGGAAGATCTGTCCAACCTCTATTCCCCTTGCATCATGTAGAACACTTCCACAATCTGGACAAAGATCGCCCGATTTTGCAATACAAAGGTCTTCGAAGTAGTCAACTTCAAAATCTTCACCTAGCTTAGCGCCAACATAGTGATATCCATTCTCGTTAGCTCCACAGACCCAACGTTCAATATCCTTTAAAGACTCATCAGCATAGATTTTTATCCCTTTAGGTAGACCAACTGGACCAATCGAGCCCTTTGACAGACCAGCCTCTTTAAGCTCATCATCATCCATAAGATCAAAATCATTTATCACTTTTTGAGCCTTGATCTCATTTAACTCGTGATCTCCAGGAATAAAGATTGCACAAGGACTTCCCTCACTATCCTTACCAACCAAAGCCTTAACCGTTGCAGATTTATCAATATTCAAAAACTCAGCAAGCTGCTCGATTGTTCCAATTCCTGGTGTTGCTATCTTTTGCATCGAGTCGGTCGCATAAAGTGTTGGTTTGATTGTGCAACTTGCAGCCTCTGTATCAGCACCATATCCGCAATGGCAGTAGACCAACTCAGCCTCACCGGTTTGAGCTAGCGCCATGTACTCAACAGATGTCGAACCTCCTATTTGACCAGAATCTGCAACTACAGGCCTGTATTCAAGACCGCATCTCTCACAAATTCGAGCATAAGCCTCGCCCATCTCTTCGTAATACTCCTGCAAAGACTCTTGGGAAGAATGAAAGCTGTAAGCATCCTTCATGATGAACTCTTTTGTGCGCAAAAGTCCAAAACGCGGACGAATTTCATCGCGGAATTTCACTTGAATCTGATACAAACAAAGCGGCAGTTCCTTATAGCTACGCAACTCGTTTCTAACTAAAGCGGTGATAAGTTCTTCGTGTGTAGGACCTAAGCAATAGCCATGGTCGTTTCTATCGGATAACCTCATAAGCTCTGGACCATAATCGTTCCATCTTCCAGACTCATGCCAAAGCTCTGCCGGTTGAAGGGCTGGCATCATGATCTCTTGAGAGCCAATTGCATCCATCTCTTGACGGATTATCTCCTCGATGTTTTTAAGAATAGCCTGTCCTAAGGGCAAAAATGTATAAACGCCAGCTGTAACTTTGCGGATCATTCCAGCTCTAATCAAAAGACGATGCGAAGCAATCTCTGCATCTACGGGATCTTCCTTTAGCGTTGGTATATAGAGCGCACTTAGCTTTATAATGTTTTGCAAGGCTTTTCCTCCGACCATTAAAAACTATTCAGTAAAGTATTTTCACTTGAAATCAATCAAAAAAGACATTGTATTTGCTACAGCAATTTACCACAAAAAAGACACCTTTAGTTAATGACGAATTGACAAGATAATCAATCGTAGCGTCTTGGTCTATAACTTTTCAATCTCCTCAAAAAGTACGTCAACAATATCTTTTTCGTCCACTCGTCTTATAACCTCACCGTGTTTAAAGATCGTTCCAAACCCAGCTCCAGCAGCCATTCCAATATCTGCATCTGCTGCCTCTCCTGGCCCGTTAACAACACATCCCATTACCGCCACCTTAATAGGCAGCGAAATATTCTCAAGACGCTTTGATACTTCTTTAGCCATACTGATCAAATCGACTTTTGTTCTGCCGCAAGTTGGACAGCTAATTAGCTCAGGAGTTCTTCGTCTAATTCCAAGAGCAGACAAAATCTCCCAGCCAACCAAAACCTCTTCTGAAATATCGGCCGTCAAAGACACCCTTAGAGTATCTCCTATACCCTCTGCTAACAAAATTCCAAGTCCAACGGCTGATTTAACTGTCCCCTGGCGAAGCGTTCCCGCCTCAGTAATTCCAATGTGAAGCGGAACAGTTGGCAAACTTTTGGAGATAATCCTATATGCATCTATCGTAGTTAAAACGTCATGAGCCTTTGCAGATACAACAATATCTTTAAAGCCTCTAGACTCAAAATGCTCCACATATTCTTGAGCACTAATTGCAAGCTTCTCACTTAAAGAAACGCCCTGCATATCTGCGATAGTAGAATCTAGAGAACCTGCATTAACACCGATCCGAATTGGAATATTAGCCTCACCAGCTGCATCGATCACAGCATCGACCTTTTGGATACCTCCGATATTGCCAGGGTTAATCCGAAGCTTTGCTGCACCTCTTTTTGCCGCCTCGATAGCAAGCTTGTAATCGAAATGAATATCGGCTACAACTGGCAAAACGCTTGACTTGCAAATCTCTTCAAATGCACAAATACTCTTTTTATCCGGAAGAGCGAGACGAATGATCTCGCACCCCAAAGAGGCCATCCTATTGATTTCGTCTAGACATCGATCAACGTCAGTGGTTGGTATAGAAAGCATAGTTTGCACACTCACTGGAGAGCCTTGACCTATGCCAACACCTCCCACATTTACTTTTCGTGTGAGATTGCGCGGAATATTTTGAGTCTGCAAAGTTTTCTTCGAAAGCAAAGATTGTGATGAACGCTCATGTTGGTGATCCAAAGTAACCAAATCATGTGAAGTGTTTTGAGTCTTTGAATCCATATTGATATCACCCATAACTACACTCGTCTTATGCCTATATTGGGAAAGTCCCGCTAATTAGATTCCCAATATCTTGTCCAATCACAACTATAAAGAGAAGCATTGTCAAGAAGAGACCAACCATAGAGTAACCATTTATAAACGACATCGGCAATTTTCTTCTGGCGATCTTTTGAATTGTCTCAACTACAATCCTGCCACCATCTAGAGGCATTAATGGCAATAGATTCATAAGTCCAATAGAGATGGATAAGACTGCAACAAGCCAGATAAAGCTCACAAATCCTGCACTTGCCGCCTCCTTAGCGACTACGGAAATGCCGACAACAGATGTAGACTGACTAATTACCTCAGCGCTTTGTGCGGGATTAAACAGACTAATGATCGCCTCTGTGGTCTGTCCAATATATGAAAGTGACTGATTAAACCCTTCGGCGAGTGTATATCTTTGGTTTTCAATCCCAGCCACAACACCGATAATTGCACGGTCTTCATCTTGCGCACTTTGTGTTGTCATAGTTGCGCTATAACTTTGCCCATCGCGTTCGTATGTAAGCTGAACTTCTTGACCTACTTCCACATCACTCATGAGGGTCAAAAATTCACTCCAAGAGCTAACTTGTTGCCCATCTATCGAGGTTATTGTGTCTCCAGCTTGAAGACCCGCAGTTGCTGCAGGACTATCCTCTGTAACCGAAGAGATGGTTAGAGAGGCCGCACTTGTGCCAACTAGGCAAAGCGTCAAGGTAACAACGATGATCGCTGTTAAGAGATTTGCAACGGGTCCAGCAAACAAAATGACAAGACGTTTTCCCCATGGAAGCGAGATATAGGTTTGCGATTTTTCTTCTTCAATAAATTTATTTGGATTATCAAGTGGACGTACATCGCCCAGCTTATATTCACCAAACTCCGGCGTAAAATAGGTATCACCAGTATGTTTCGAGGAGATCTTTTGCGCACTCCCCCATTCGCACAAACAGTCTAGCGCCTCTTTCATATCAAAACCAAAGACCTCGCTAGACTTTTCAATAGCTTCGGCATCTAACATGCCATGCTTGTATAGATAGGCAGCTGCTTTCTCTAAATACTCATCTTTTACATCCTGCTCCATACCTGCAATACGTGCATATCCACCTAAAGGGATCGCTGTAATGCCAAACTTGGTACGACTATTTTTTGGCCTATAGCCTTTATTAGGGCCTGGAAGTCCAACCATGAACTCCAAAACTCTGATTTTAAAAGCACGGGCAGCAAAATAGTGACCCGCCTCATGAATTACAACGATGATAGAGAGTAAAACTACTCCCCAAAAAATAATCAGAATAATATCAGTCATAAAATCCAACTCTTAACACTTCAAAACATACTCATGTAACAAAAGCGTCATATGAATATGCCTAGAAGATCACGATCAAACCATACACAAGATGAATATAGGTGCTACAAACTAAGATTTAGTTGATTTTACTAGCACAGTCTGAGCTTGAATCCTGGCCCAAGCGTCAACCTCTTCGAGTTGTTCGATTGACTCTACTGGACTGGACTTATGGTAAGACAAGACCTCTTCAACTGTACGTTCTATATCTAGATATCCACATTTTTTCGACAAAAATGCATCGACAGCAACCTCATTTGCTGCATTTAATACCGCTGGCGCTGTACCGCCTTTTTTTCCAGCCCCTATTGCAAGTGCTAGACATCCAAAGGTTTTCGTATCAGGAAAATCAAAGTCCAAATGTTTTAAAGCTCTAAAATCTAAACTCTCACATGGACTTTCCCATCTGTTTGGAAAACTTAATGCCAGCTGGATTGGAATTCTCATATCAGTTACGCCTAAGTGAGCTTTAACAGAGCCATCTTTAAATTCAACCATCGAATGGATACAGCTTTGTGGATGTACGACCACTACAATATCGTCATAACTGCAATTAAAGAGATGGTGAGCCTCTATAACTTCTAGACCCTTATTCATTAGAGTCGACGAATCGATTGTGATCTTTTTTCCCATCGACCATGTCGGGTGAGCAAGTGCATCTTGCACAGTAACCTTTTCTAACTCGTCTCTATTCTTAGCTCTAAAAGGTCCGCCAGAGGCTGTAATCCAAAGTCTTTTTACTTCGTTAGATTTTTCTCCAATCAAGCATTGAAAGATTGCGGAATGTTCTGAATCCACTGGTAAAAGCTGATTTTTTTTGCACTTTGGCATAATCAGATCTCCGCCAGCAACTAACGACTCCTTATTAGCAAGAGCTAAAACTCTCCCGCTTGTTATTGCAGCTAAACTTGCACGAATACCAGCAAATCCAACCAAAGCATTTAGAACAATATCTGAAGTTTCGTTATCGCAAAGCTCTACTGGATTAGAAGCCAACTGTTCAATTGCTGACTTTCCCCACTGTACTTTTACATCTGATGGAAGCTCCAACAGTGCTGGATGATCTTTTTGATATTCGTCGGCAATAACAATATGCTTTACGTCAAATTCTATGGCTTGTCTTACTAAAAGCTCTACTGATCTATTGGCGCAAAGAGCGACGACTCTAACAACTCCTCCAGATTTTTTTACAACATCTAAGGTTTGTCTTCCAATAGATCCAGTTGATCCCAAAAGAGTTAGCGCAACTGGGTTTTTATCTGTAGAGCAAGTTGTGCTTTGAGTTTGTCTATCTTTAATATTCGACATAAAACTCACCCGTATATAGTCTTTTGAACCCTTAGTTTATAAACTCGATGGTTTTGATTATCAATGAAGTTTTATCTAAGCGATCGACATTTAAACACTGCCCCTGAACGCACAGATTTCACTAATGTGACCCTTACTAAAAAGTAACTACCTTTAAGTTCTAAATTGTTATAACACCAGCAAATATTAGGCAAATAGCCGAAGATGCTCCACCCATAATCAAAGCATCGCATCTGTCTAAGAATCCACCATGCCCAGGTAAAAGACTTCCTGAGTCTTTTTTCCCAGCAGCCCTTTTAATTCTAGACTCAGCTAAATCTCCTAAAACGGCGAATATTCCAGATATAATTCCACAAAGAATTGCTACTGGAAAATCGATATAAACACCGGGGATAAATGGAATTGCAAGCCAGATAACAACTGAGCCTATAAGACCTGCTACACAGCCTTCCCATGACTTTTTCGGAGAGATGCGTGGCGCCATACGGTGTCTGCCCAAACGTGATCCCCATACATAGGCCATTGTGTCGCTAGCCCACACAGCAAACACAACTGCAGTGGCTAAGCAGCCTCCCCAAAATCCAGGTATTCCTGTGCGGATAATCACTAGGGATGAAAGCATTAGCCCAGTGTATAGCGAACCGAATACCGTAGCTGCCGCATCGGTGATACGAGCTTTAGGTGAGGCTACATACCACACCATAACAGTAGCCGTAAGGATCAAAGTTAAAAGTAGAAAGCCTTCGATCCTAAACCACACAAAACTAAGCGGATATAGAGCAGCCGCCGTTACGCCCATCCATTCATTTGGAAGCTTAGCATCGATCCTCAGTAGCGAAAACATCTCAAAAGCACAAAGCGCCGCTAAAACTGCGGCCAAAATGACTGTAGATATCTCACTTAATAGCAGACAAAGCAAAACTAGCACAGAAAAAATAAGTCCCGTTTTGAATCTTCCTGTGCTTTTTTTAAGCGATTTTAATGTAGTTTCATCTATTTGAACTTCAGTCTCGTTTTTCATTGATTACTCACCTTACCGAAACGTCTGTCCCGACTTTGGTAAGATAAAATCGCACGCACAAGCTCAACATTATCAAAATCAGGCCACAAAACATCTGTTATATAAAACTCTGAATACGCACTTTGCCAAAGCAAAAAATTGCTGATCCTAAACTCCCCACTTGTTCTAATAATAAGGTCGGGATCGGGAATATCGTAAGTGTAAAGTCTGGAAGCAAAGTAGTCTTTGTTGATATCTTCAACGGAAATTTTTTTATCTAAGCAATCCTGAGCAACTTGTTGAGCAGCTCTTACTATCTCATCTTGTCCACCATAATTTACAGCCATTATTAGCATCATTCCAGGATTATCAGAGGTTTTCTCAATCGCAGACAAAAATGTATCTTTGGTCTCCTTGGGAAGAGCAGAGATATCGCCAATAAGCTTTACAACTACACCCTCTTCATGCAGACCTTCAACCTCGGCAGCCATCGTATTGGCAAAAAGTTCCATCAAAAGATCGACTTCATACTGAGGTCTATTCCAATTTTCTGTGGAGAATGAATAGATTGTCAGATATCGCACACCAATATCACTGCATGTTCTAATCGCTGCACGAACACCCTCGATACCAGCTTCGTGGCCCTGACTGCGCGACAATCCTCTAGATTGCGCCCACCTACCATTACCATCCATTATGATGGCGATATGTGTTGGAATCTTTTGAGAGTCGTAGTTGCTTAGATCGAGCTCTCTTGTCCGATCTCCCAGATAAGCTTCGAGCTGTTGCAGAGGCATACCCACCGCTAGATCTCCATGACCTCAGCTTCTTTGGCAGCAAACATATCATTTATCTTGCCAACATACTCATCTGTTAGTTTTTGAATATCATTTTGCAGCTTGCGCTCATCGTCTTCTGTGATATCTCCAGCTTTTCGAGATTTTTCGATCTTTGAATTTGCATCACGGCGAGCATTTCTAACAGATACCTTGGTATCCTCTGCATACTTGCTGCACTGTTTGACCAGTTCCTTTCTCCTCTCCTCATTTGGAGCAGGGAAAGGAAGCCTGATCGAAGACCCATCATTATTAGGAGTAATTCCTAAATCACTGCTTTGGATGGCCTTTTCTATTGAGCTGACCAAAGACTTATCCCATGGCTCAATAACTAAAAGATGAGCCTCTGGCACCTTGATAGATGCAACTTGAGTAATTGGGGTTGAAGCTCCGTAATAATCGACCGTTATATGCTCAAGATTCTTTGCAGATGCACGACCAGTACGAACTGTCGAATAAGCGCTGGATAGACTGGCTAGTGATTTTTCCATAGATTGTTTTGCAGCATCAATTATCTCGTTACTCATAGGTTATATCCCTTTTGTCGTTTAATGAAGTAATTTAGCACCCAGTTAGACCCTACTAATTATATGCGAAAAGATCTTAAAAACTAAAAATCGTACTTTGCATCGGCATAGACTTTCTACTCAACAACTGTGCCTACTGCCTCGCCTTTCAAAGCGCGATACATGCTTTTTTCGACGTTGAGATTAAATACGATCATTGGCATGTTGTTATCCATGCACAAAGATGTTGCCGTGGAATCCATAACATGAATATCTTTAGTCAAAACATCTAAATATGAGATTCGATCAAACTTCTTTGCATCTGGATTGACCTTTGGATCGCTATCATAAACTCCGTCGACCTTGGTCGCCTTGAGCATGCACTGTGCGTTAATCTCACATGCTCTTAGAGCCGCAGCTGTATCGGTAGTGAAATAAGGATTGCCCGTTCCAGCTGCAAAAATAACTACGCGACCCTTTTCAAGATGTCTCTCTGCCCTGCGTCTAATGTAGGGCTCGGCAACCTGTTGCATAGCGATCGCACTTTGTACCCTCGTTGTAACACCGATGCGCTCAAGAGCTTCTTGCAATGCAAGTGCATTCATAACGGTAGCCAACATTCCAATGGAATCAGCCTGAGCTCTATCCATCCCCTCAGCGCTAGCAGCCATGCCTCTAAAGATATTTCCTCCGCCAACAACTATTGCAATCTCAAGCCCACCATCAACCAGCTCTTTTAGCTGTTTTGCAACAGTCGAAAGCATCTTAGGATCAATTCCAAATCCTTGGTCACCCATGAGTGCTTCGCCCGAAAGTTTTAACAAAACTCTGTCATAAATAAATTCGCTCACAGCTTCCTCCTGAACGACAAGATTGCTTTATTTATGCCAAATAATTTCAAGTAACGACTATACAAAAAAAGAGCCCTGCAATAAAGTTTTGCAGGGCTATAAGCTATCCAAGTTCATAGAAAAAATATTTTTCGAAACTGGAGCACCTGTAGATTTTAAGCCTCACCAAGAGAAAAACGCTCAAAACCGGTGATTGCAATCTCATCAGAACAAGCTTTTGCAACCTCAGCCATCAAAGAGCCGACAGTCTTGTCGCCATCCTTAACAAAGTCCTCCTCAAGTAGGCAGCGCTCCTTGTAGAACTTCTCCATACGACCAGTAGCTATCTTCTCCTGAATGTTCTCTGGCTTGCCAGATTGAGCAGCCTGTGCCTTATAGATCTCCATCTCATGAGCAACGATATCCGCTGGAACATCATCGCGAGAGATAGAGACAGGATCCATGGCAGCAATCTGCATTGCAACATCCTTGGAGAAGGTGATGAACTGCTCATTAGAAGCGGTTGCTTTGTTGCCAATCGCAAACTTGACAAGGATACCGATCTTGCCATTCATATGAGTGTAAGTTGAGATGTAGCCCTCATTTGCCTCCATGCGAACAAAACGAGAAACTTGCATATTCTCACCAAGCTTGTGAATTGCATCGGTTAGGATCTCATCTACAGACTCACCATCAACGCTACACACCTTGAAAGCATCGAGATCTGCTGGGGAATTCTCTAGAGCAGCACGGCCGATCTTGAATGCATACTCCCTAAATACATCGTTTGTTCCAACAAAGTCGGTTTCACAATTGACCTCTGTCATTGCTGCAACGGTGTTGTCATCGTTTGCGAGAACGACGATTGTTCCCTCGTTAGTAGCACGTCCTGCCTTCTTTGCGACAGCTGCTAGACCCTGAGTACGAAGGATGTCAACTGCCTTGTCCATATCTCCATCAGCTTCGACGAGTGCTTTTTTGCACTCCATCATACCGACGTTGGTCATCTCACGAAGCTCTTTAACCATGGCTGCTGTAATATTGGCCATCTATCTCACATACCTTTCTGGTAAATCAAACGAAATAACTAACTAATAGGTGTAGAAGCAAGTGTAGGAGCCTAAATTTTTTAAGCCTCCTGCACTGATGCGCTGTCGTCCGCTTGCACCTGTACGCTATCGTCCGCTTGCACCTGTGCGCTATCTTCAGCTGATGCTTCAGCTGAGGTCTCTTTAGCAGTCTCAGCATCCTGTGCAAAATCAGACTCATCGACTGGCTTTGCGCCGCTACCAGTCAAAACAGCCTCAGCAATTAACTCACTTACCAAAGTGATCGAGCGAATTGCATCATCATTTGCTGGAATACCATAATCGACATCGTCGGGATCAGCATTTGTATCGAGCATTCCAACTACAGGAATTCCAAGACGACGAGCTTCTTTGACTGCGATCTCCTCGCGCTTTGTATCGACTACAAAGACTGCTTGTGGCAATGACTTCATGTCACGGATGCCGTTAAGATTGGTCTGTAACTTCTCTAGCTCCTTGCGAAGAAGAATCTGCTCTTTTTTTGGAAGGGCAGCCATGCGGCCATCGGATTCCATCGCCTCAAGCTCCATCATACGACGGACGCGCTCAGAGATCGTTACAAAATTTGTGAGCATACCGCCAAGCCAACGAGCGTTGACATATGGCATATTACAGCGAGTCGCTGCATCAGCGATTGGCTGATGTGCTTGCTTCTTGGTGCCAACAAAAAGAATGTGTCCACCACGAGCAGCAAGTTCACTCACAAATGTAAAAGTCTCATCAAGTGCGACTAGGGTTTGTTTAAGATCAAGAATGTAGATACCGTTTCTTTGAGTGAAGATGTATGGCTTCATCTTCGGATTCCAACGGCGAGTTTGATGTCCAAAGTGAACACCAGCATCTAGAAGACTCTTAAGCGTGATAGGTTCCATCTTTTACCTCCGATTTGTTAAACTTCTGCTTGGTTCATCCTTAAGAATCGCAACCATCTGGTCACTCGCGACCTAAGTCCCCAAACATGCAAAATATAAAGAACTCTAGAAGTGTACTTCTAAAGTAAGGCCATATGCAACAAAATCTAAAACCAAAAGCATACTATGCGTCTTTAGCACCGCAAACGGCTCATTCAAAACCCTTTACTCCTCCGCGAAAACACGGGAACGGCAAGCTTAAGAAGTTATCCAAACAGCTTATTTATCTTCTAAAAAATCCACTGCTCACTAATAGCAAAAAATACGTTTAGAAAAATTTTTTAACTTTTTATCTTTTTACTATTGATCTATGCGCCTGATGTGTGTATCTTTCGTGCAACAGATATCCTACTAACAGTAGCGAAAGAGGAGAAAAGATGTCTCGCCCAATTATATTGGCAGATGAATGTTCAGCTTGCGGAAGTTGTGTCGATGCCTGTCCAGAAGGCGCACTAGATATCGTTGGAGATACTGCAGAAGTAGTCAATGAGGATTCTTGCATCGCATGCGGAAATTGCATAGATGAATGCCCGATGGGTGCGATTGAAGATATCGAAGAAGATTAATTATCGATCTAGCATCTAAAGGGCAATCTAGCACCTAAAGGGTTAATCTGGCATCTATAGGATCAATCTAGCATCAAAGGGTCTGTCGTCTGTCCAAAGACTTTAGTTTTGCCCAAGCTGCTAATTTTTTTTGATGATCATGGATGCTGTTTGACATATCGTCGATATCTATGAACAACCTGCCCAAAAGCGTTTTTTTCTCAAGCTGTGTTACTGGGTCTACCGTGGTAATTATCTCTGCATCAAAAGCGCAAGCGATGGCTTCTGCCGCATTTTTATCAAGTGCAATCAACGCGTATGGATCGACAATTTCAATGATCTGTCTTAAATCTTGGTGAGTTAGCTCTTTTATGTGACTTGCAGTGCCAGAGCCTTCTTTTTCTGCTATACCATCAACATAAACTTTAATCTGAACACCCATAAGCCCATCTTTTGGATATCCAAAAGAATCTAGCGTCTTTTGGATAGCCTGACCATCCTCATCATCCAAAAAGAGCCTCGAGGAGTTGTAGGCTTTCTTGTGAGTCTTCTTGTGAGCACGTTCATCTAAGCTAAGCTCTAAACCATCAAGATGAACATCCCTAATAGGATGAGCAGTATCTAAAGCAGTCTCCAAAGCATATTCTCTTGCACCAAGATCACCCTTGATGGCGATGACTACCGCAAATGCACTCCCGCAGATAAAATCGTGGAATTGTTCAAGATTATGCTCTCTTGCTTGTTTTTCCAAAGATGCAAACCCTGCTGAACCTTGTTGTATGCTATCGGCGCCCATATTCTCCTTTAAAACTGACCATTTTTAGCACTAACCCAAACTCGATTAAAACGCTAATCACGAAATTAGCTTAGCTGTTAAACTGCTTACATATAATAATTTTACAAGCTTATCTAAAAAGGCCAGAGAGGTTAAGAATTATGAGCGTGCAAAAAGTTGATGCCACAAGTTTTGATTCAGCAATAAATGATGATAGTAAGGTTGTGTTTGTAGACTTTAATGCAACTTGGTGTGGGCCATGCAGAACATTTGCTCCAATGTTTGAAGAGTTTTCAAACAAGCATGCACAAGATGCTTTATGCATAAGTGTTGATATAGACGAAAGCCGTGATCTTGCAATGCGTTACGGAATCAGTGCTGTTCCTACAATCTTGATATTCAAAAATGGCAACATCGTGGATTCATCTATGTTTATGGGCGCTGGAACAATGCAGATACTTGAAGATAAACTTGCAGCAAATGCTTAACCGCTTTGCTTCTTGATAACTAACAAATTTAAGCCTAAATAACTCTACTCTAGACTTTGATGATTCGCTGCGTTGATATACATGTAAACGGAATTGTTCAGGGCGTGGGTTTTAGACCCTTTGTATACAAAATTGCTCGTAAAAACCTTGTAAGCGGATGGGTCTATAACTCAATTACAGGAGTGGAGATCCATATAGAGGGCGAATCTACTTTAGTAGAAAGCTTCTTAGATGATTTACAAAAACGCACCCCTAGTGCTGCACGGATCGACTCAATCGAGATAGATGACGGCAAATTTAGTGGGTGTTGTGTTTTTGAGATTAAAAAATCTATCGGCCAACAAGCTAACGTCACAACTATGGTTCCTGCCGACATGGCAACCTGTCAAGACTGTATTGATGAACTATTTAACCCAAATGACAGACGATATCACTATCCTTTCATTAACTGCACAAATTGCGGGCCACGATTTACGATAATTGATAGCCTTCCCTACGATAGGGCCCAGACTTCAATGGCATCCTTTGAGATGTGCCATGAGTGCAACGTCGAATATGGTGAACCTTTAGATAGAAGATTTCACGCTCAGCCAAATGCGTGTTTTGAGTGTGGTCCTAGACTATCGATATTTTTTAGTGATAGTAGATCGGCGCAATGTAATAGATCAGCGCAATGCAATAGCGAAGAAGAGTGCAGCACTGAGAGCATATCCGCACAAAACGATAATTCTATAATGCAAGACGATAGTGAATTAGCCCGTATCGACAACGATTCAAGCATAGACAGTAATTCGATCATCGACAGCGATTCAATAATAGAAGCCGCAGTTGCGTCTATAAAAAGTGGACATATTGTTGCAGAAAAAGGACTCGGTGGATATCACTTGATTTGTGACGCCACCAATGAAGATACCGTTCAACTCTTGCGAAAACGAAAGCATCGCTTAGATAAGCCTCTTGCTGTGATGGTCAAAGATCTTGAGCAGGCAAAGCAGATTTGTAGTATTAACGAACAAGAGGCATCTTTGATGCAAAGTCCACAATGTCCAATTGTGTTATTAAGAAAATTAGATTCACCCACAATTGCACTAGCGCCTAACATCGCATATGGGTTAGATGAGGTCGGGCTTATACTACCCTGCACACCTCTTCAGCATCTCTTGATGCAAAAAATCAACATGCCCCTGGTAATGACATCTGGAAATATATCTGAAAGCCCAATTATCGCAGACAATTCTGAAGCACATGAAAAGCTTATAGGTGTTGCTGATGTTTTTATTGATAACGATAGAGATATCGTATCGCGCTACGATGATTCCGTTGTAAAAATTAGCGCCGACAGAAAACAGGTCATTAGAAGAGCTAGAGGATATGCACCAATTCCTCTACCTTTTTTGTCTAAAAACCATGGAACGATTTTTGCAACAGGGCCAGAACAGAAAAACACATTTTGTTTTTCGCGAGGTAACGAAGCTTTTGTATCACAACATTTGGGCGACATTGAGGATTTAGACGCTCTAGATAATTGGCATGCCACTAAGCAGCTTTATGAAAAACTATTTGAGCTTGAAGCTACAGCTATTGCTTGTGATATGCATCCAGAATACCTTTGCACCAAATGGGCAAAGATATCAACTGAAAAAAATCGCTCTTTATCTGCGCTTCCCCTGATTGAAGTTCAGCATCACCATGCCCATATTGCAGCGTGTTTAGGCGAAAATATTTGCGCTAATAATATTTCTATCGATGAGCGCGTAATAGGTATTGCATTAGATGGAACGGGCTACGGTACAGATAACACCATCTGGGGAGCAGAGATTTTACTCTGTGATACGACAAGTTTTTCACGAGTAGCTCATCTCTCAGAGATGAATCTACCTGGTGGTGCTAGCGCAATAAAACATCCATCTAGGATGGCTTATTCGCTTTTATTCGATCTAGATCAAAACTTTGACAATCTAGCAATTCACGCTCTCAAAAACCATCTTCAAGACCAAACTCAGATGCTAGATAGTATGTTAAAAAGTGGTCTAGGAATCATAAAGACTACTTCTGCTGGTAGATTTTTTGATGCAATATCGGCACTTTTGGGACTTTGTTATGACGTAACCTATGACGGACAAGCTCCTTTGCTTCTAGAAAGCATATCAAGAAAGACCTATTTTGATCTTGGACAAAGATCTGTAGATAGGTCTTACGCAATGACAATTAAGACAACATCTGAACGATCCCAGCTAGGCTATGAAATGCTTGAGATCGACTATCGCCCAGCACTCATCGCCTTATTAAGCGATCTTGCGAAGGGTATCTCATTAAGTACGATCGCTACCAATATCCAGCTAGCCTTGTGCGATGGATTTATCGATGCAGCAAAGCAGATCGCTGAAAGAGAAAACCTCTCAACGATCGCCTTATCTGGCGGAGTCATGGTCAATAAAGTCATCTTCGATTATCTCAATAATTCACTTAGCAACCTCGGGTTTAAAGTTTTAAATCACATCGATCTTCCACCCAATGATGGATGCATCTCTTATGGACAAGCGATCGTGGCGGCAAGCAAGATAAGCGATTAATTTGCAATATAATCAAAGAAACACTTGTGTACACTCATACGTGATGTACTTATTAAAGGGGCGAATAATTCCAAATGTGCCTAGCTGTTCCTGGAAAAATTGTTGAACTTAAAGAGAACAATCTTGCTGAGATTGATTTAATGGGAGCAAGGCGCGAGGTATCCCTAGATCTCTTGTCAGATGTATCGACTGGAGATTATGTGCTTGTCCACGCAGGTTTTGCAATCTCAGTTATTGGTGAACAAGAGGCTCAAAAAACACTCTCTTTGATTGAAGAGCTTGCTTTTTATGAGCAGAGTCTAAGTTAGATTAATAGATGAGCGAATATATTGATATCACATCGTCAGTTAGCCCTGAGATAATCGAAGGCCTAGCAAATTCCATCAAACACGATGCTACAAGGCATATCCGCATCATGGAAGTGTGCGGCACTCATACTATGTCGATCGCTAAAAATGGTATTCGAGGAATTTTACCTAATGAAATTGAGCTTATAAGCGGACCTGGATGTCCTGTCTGTGTTGCCCCAACAGGCGCCATTGATGCATGCATTGCAGTTGCAGAAAACAAAGATATGTTACTTGTAACTTTTGGTGACATGATTAGAGTTCCTGGATCTCAAAAAACTTTGCAACAAACACGTTCAGAAGGTGGAAATGTCGCAGTAGTTTACTCCCCTTTAGATGCCTTGAATCTAGCTATCAGTAATCCTCAAAAAGAGATTGTTTTTGCAGGTATTGGCTTTGAAACCACAGTTCCTATTGTTGCTGCAACTATAAAGCGCGCAAAAGAGCAGGATATAAAAAACTTTAGCGTCCTTTGCATGCATAAAAATGTTCCGCATGTGCTTAAAGCACTTGTAAATGATAGTGAAGTTGGTGTTGACGCGTTTATTTTGCCAGGCCACGTCTCTACGATAATAGGAAGCAAACCTTATGAGTTTTTAGCACAGCAATATCATGTACCGGGTGTTATCGCAGGCTTTGAGGTCATAGATATTCTTCAAGCAATCGCGATGATCGTAAAGCAACTTGCTGATGATAATTCAAAGATCGAGATCGCCTATTTGCGTGGTGTGTCCAAGGACGGCAATACCAAAGCCATTGCGATTATGAACGAGGTTTTTGAAGAGGCTGATAGCGTTTGGCGTGGCCTTGGAAATATAGCTCTATCGGGATTTAGCATAAGAAAAGAATACGCCAACTACTGTGCGCAGTATAAGTTCGGAATTGAATTTGCAAATGTCGCTGACCCAGCGGGCTGTAGATGTGCAGATGTCTTGCGAGGGGTAATCCGGCCGAGTGAATGTCCGCTCTTTGGTAGAGTGTGTAATTCGGTAAATCCTGCAGGTCCATGCATGGTATCTTCTGAAGGCAGTTGCGCCGCTTGGCATAGATATGGATTGAAATGATGACAGATGATCAAAGGGTGCTTTTAGCTCATGGCAGTGGAGGGTCGATGACGAAGGATCTCATCGACAACATCTTCTTAGAGACATTTGGAGCAGATCCACAAACTCAAGGAGACGACTCTTTTGTTGGAGCTACTTATGGTAGTCAAAAGATTGCCATCTCTACCGATTCATTCGTTGTATCTCCCATATTTTTCCCCGACGCAGACATTGGACGCCTGGCGATTTTTGGAACAGTTAATGATATTGCAACTTCTGGTGCAAAACCTCTCTATATTTCTTGCGGATTTATTTTGGAAGAGGGTTTTCTTATCGAAGACCTCAAACGAATTTGCGCTTCAATGGCGATGGCCGCTGATGAAGCTGAGGTCGAAATCGTTACCGGCGACACCAAAGTCGTGGAGCGCGGAAAATGCGATGGGATTTATATCTCGACAACAGGTGTTGGAATTTTTGAGAATAATTTCAGTTTGTCTGGTAAATATTGCAAACCTGGAGACAAAATCTTGCTTTCTGGCAGTTTGGGAGATCACGGAATTGCTGTTATGCTCGCACGCGAAGACATGGGCATAAGTGCTGAGATTAGAAGTGATGCAGCTCCACTAAATCATCTTATTGAGGATGTTTTGAAAGTATGCACAACTGTACGTTGCTTTAGAGATCCAACTCGTGGTGGCCTTGCTTCGACGTTAAATGAGCTTGCCACTCAAAGCAATGTTTGCATGGTTGTAAATGAAAAAGATGTAGTAGTAAAACCTGAAGTACAAGCATGCTGTGAGATGTTAGGATACGATTTTTTTCAAGTCGCCAACGAAGGCAAGTTAGTCTGTATTGTTGGTGATGAGGACTCTCAAAAAGCATTAGAGACGATGAAACGAAATAAATATGGGCAGGATGCTGCAATCATTGGTGAAGTTCGAGAAGTTATGCCAGATAGACTTCCTAGAGTTGAAGTTGTTACCAAGCTTGGTACACGCAGGATAATGGATACCTTGGTCGGCGAGCAACTTCCAAGAATCTGTTAATACACAGCGGTCATAAAGCGAAGAAGAGTTTTTTCTTTAAGCCCAAACAAGAGGCACCGAACCCGTGTCCGATGTCCCAAAGACGTTGTCTTGTAGAGAACATGAGGATGAGCAAAGGGTTCATGCTCAAACAGTCCTGACTTGCACGGACGTACTACAA
>CAZLCK010000016.1:19864-30061 GCA_964558235.1 uncultured Coriobacteriaceae bacterium | reverse complement strand
CAGAACTTACTTGTAAAACCGTTGGTTTGCGGAGCACCAGCTTGCGGCGTACCAGTCTGGGGCGCGGTTTGCCAAGCTTCTTGCTGCGTTACAGCTTGTGGTGCTACTTGCGGTTGCGTTTGTTGAGCGGGCTGCGGCTGTGCTTGCTGAGAAGCTTGTTGAGTGGCAGCCTGAGAAGCAATCTGTGGTTGCTGAACTTGGGGGGTCTGAATCGTTACTCCTGTTTGATAGCCGCTCGGAAGAACGCTCGTTGCATGTTGTAAAGATTCAATAATGCGATTCATTGTCTTTAAAGTAGATCTCTTTGGAACTACACCCACAAACGACCCAGAAAGATCGTGTTCATCGCCACCAACAGATCCCATTCCAACTTGAATCCAACCTTGCAAATTAACCATGCCAGGTTCATAGTCGACACGAATATAGTGCATCGCCGTCATAGTTCCGGTACCTTTTTTCCATACCATCTCGTTATAGTAGCTAATGAGCTTATAACCATCTTCTCGAAGTACTTGCTCAGCGATAGATTGTGCAACCGAAACATCACCATTAAATGGTGTGCTCATCATGGTTCTAGACATATCGACCTCCAATTCGCGCCAAATAAGTTTTGCGAACACCGTTACTACATTACCAAATCAGCACTCAAATGCGACGCTCTTTTAAATACCCGAAACTTTCCGTACTCACAGCAACGCCCGGGGTGCGTGGACAAAAACTTTGAAAAGTCTCCCTCTTTTAAATATCTAGTTCCAAAACTACGGGACAGTGATCTGACCCATAGATGTCACTTCTTATAGACGCATCCAAAATAGCATCATTTAGAGATTCACTTACTAAAAAGTAATCAATGCGCCATCCCGCATTATTCTTACGTGCATTAAATCTGTAACTCCACCACGAATATGCTCCTGTAGCATCTGGGTTTAACAGTCTAAAAGTGTCTGTAAAGCCTGCATTTAAAAGCTCGCTAAATTTGCCACGTTCTTCATCGGAAAAGCCAGCATTACCTCTATTAGACTTCGGATTTTTTAAATCAATCTCCTGATGCGCTACATTAAAATCTCCGCACATCACAACAGGCTTAGGCTCAGCGGCTCCAAGACCATTCGGCAAAGTTCCAACTTCTAAGCCTTTGCAAAAGTTTCTAAAAGCGTCATCCCACTTCATACGAAAATCGATACGAGCAAGACCATCTTGTGCATTTGGCGTATAGACGTTTACAAACCAAAAATTCTCAAATTCCAGCGCACAAATTCTGCCCTCATGGTCAAGCTCTTCAATTCCTAAGCCATGAAGCACAGACAAAGGTTTACTCTTTGACAACACTGCCGTTCCCGAATAACCCTTTCTTTGGGCATAACTCCAATAATTTTTATAAGGAGCGATGTTGAGCTCAATTTGTCCCTCTTGTAACTTTGTCTCCTGCAAAGCTACTACATCTGCGTTGAGCTCACTCACAACATCTTCAAATCCTTTTTTTATAGCGGCTCTTAAACCATTAACGTTCCACGATACAAATTTCATAATTAATCCTGTCATACACCCCAAAAGCCTGGCTCTATGCCAATTTGAACAAGAAAACTAGGACATTATCTAACAGCATACGCTAATATATGGATTTCGGTACATGCGCACATGTGATTTAATGTGTACATTAATATGCACGCTAATGCCGACGGAAAAGGAGCTTATTTAGATGTCTGTTTTCGGTAAGGTACGCGATGTTATCGTCGACACAATCAGCTGTGATGCTGATGAGGTTACAATGGATGCTTCCTTGACTGACGATCTAGGTGCTGATTCTTTGGATGCAGTTGAACTTAACATGGCTTTTGAGGACGCATTCGACATCTCAATTCCCGATGAAGATATGCAAGAGATGAAGACTGTTAGGGATATCGTCGAGTATATCGAGGATAATCAATAGACTTCGATGTTCATTAGTATTATGAGAAAGTAGCGCACCCGCTCTCTGGTTAGACGCGGGGCGCTAAACTATATCTATTGGACTTTTATTTATCGGACTTTATGGGACAATTTATTTGAAAGTGTCGAAGGGTCGTCGCAAAATTTGGCTCACACTTCGAAAGGCATTTGTATGAATAGCGAAGAGCTACGCCAAACAATTAAAGAGTTCTACGATTCGCCGTTATCGTTTTTAGAGATTAGCGATGGCGATACATATGTAAAGATGAAAAAGCCCGTTGGCCAGAGTGCTGAAATGCCGAATATTGTCGTAGCGCCAGTTGTTGGAGCTGCCGGTATTCCAGCTATGGCTATGCAGTCTATGGAGGGTTTATCTGTTCAGGGAGTTGATGGAGCTGTTCTCACAGGCACAGCTGGCATTACTGCTTCGAATACAGCTGTTACTAACAAAAGCGGCGATCTTGGAAGTGCTATTCAGGATGCAAATGTCGCTCAAGGTACAAGCACTACGACAGCTAAAGATGACTCTCTTGTTGAAGTTACCTCTCCAATCGTTGGGGTATTCTACGAAGCACCAGCTCCAGGTGAGAAGCCATTCGTTCGCGAGGGAGACCACGTAAACCAAGATGAAGTCATCTGCTTGATGGAAGCGATGAAGATGATCAATGAGATCAAAGCTCCCTGCAATGGCACAATCAAGCAAATCCTTGTAAAAAACGCCGAAACTGTGGGCTTTGGTGACGTGTTAATGAGGATCGAGGCCGACTAGGTGTTCAAGAGAGTATTAGTTGCAAATAGAGGCGAGATTGCACAAAGGGTAATTCGCTGCTGCATAGAGATGGGCATAGAGTGCATCGCGGTCTATTCAAAACCCGATGAAAATGAGATTTATGTCCCATTTGCAACTGAATCAATTTGCATTGGTGATGCATCTCCTCAAAGCAGCTATCTAAATATGAACAATATTTTGTCGGCGGCTATAGGTTCTGGATGCGATGCAATTCATCCTGGTTATGGCTTTTTATCTGAAAATGCCGATTTTGCAAGACTTTGTGAAGAGCATGGGATGATTTTTATTGGCCCTCCAGCCGATGTTATCGAAAAGATGGGCGTAAAGGCTGCGGCTAGGGAACTGATGCGTGAAAATAATGTCCCAGTTGTCCCTGGCTCTGATGGCAATGTTAAGGATGCACAGGAGGCACGCCAAGTCGCCGATGAGATTGGCTATCCAGTTTTGATTAAGGCCTCTGCTGGCGGTGGCGGTCGCGGAATGCGTCGTGTTGAGAAACCCTCTGAGCTTGAGGAAATGTTTGAACAAGCTCGCGCCGAGGCTCTAGCAGCCTTTGGAAATGGGGATCTTTATGTAGAAAAGCTCATTGTCAATCCAAAACACGTGGAATTTCAGATCTTTGCAGATACGCGCGGAAATATCGTTCATCTTGGCGAGCGCGACTGTTCGATTCAGCGCAAAAATCAGAAGATGTTAGAGGAGACACCCTGCACAACTTTGACACCTGAGCTTCGTGAAGAGATGGGAGAGGTAGCCATTCGAGCCGCTAAGGCCGCAGGTTACATCAACGCTGGCACCATCGAGTTCGTTATGGATGGTGAGGGGCACTACTACTTCATAGAGATGAATACGCGTATTCAAGTTGAACACCCAATTACCGAGATGATCTACGGTGTAGATTTGGTTCGCGAGCAGATTCGTGTGGCTGCAGGACTTCCTCTTAGCTTTACTCAAGAGGAGCTTGTTCCAAAAGGGCATGCTATAGAGTGCAGGATTAACGCTGAAGACCCATCGAATAACTTTATGCCTTCGCCGGGGCAAATCGGTCTTGTTCACCTGCCTAGTGGTAACGGAACACGCGTAGATTCAACTCTTTACAACGGATACACGGTTAGCCCCTACTACGACTCTTTGATTGCAAAGATTATTACGTGGGCGCCAACGCGTTTAGAGTGCGTGCGCAAGATGCGCCGCAGTCTTGAAGAAACAACCCTTGAAGGCATTAAAACAAATCTTGAATTTGAATTATTTATCCTGTTCCATGGGCAGTTTTTGAAAGGTAATTACAACACAGGGTTTATGGACGAATGCCTTGAAGAGATTTTGGCACTCGAAGAGGAGCTCAACAAGATCGAGGCTCAGAACTCTTATGAGAATGCAGGCGATCAATAATGTCTAGCAACAATCCGTTTTTTAAGCGCACTGCGCGCATCAACGCGATGAAAAAGCTCAGGCCAAAGACACGAGACGAGGCCAAGCGTCGCGCTGCGCTCGAGAGCCTTAATCAAGAATGCCCAGAGTGCAAAAGATCGATCGCGCCAAGTATTTTAGAATCTAACGACTATATCTGTCATGAATGCGGCTATCTTTTCAAAATGCCATCTGACGCTAGGCTTAAGTCTATTATGGATGGGGATTATGAGGAGATGGATGCTCGTCTTGTAGGTAACAACCCCTTGAATTTTCCAGGATATGCTAAAAAACTTGAATCTAATGCAGCGTCTAGTGGGCTTAGCGAGGCTGTTAGGTGTGTTATCGGCAAGATCGGTGACATCAAGGCCGTAGTTTGCGTTTTGGACAGTCGCTTTATGATGGGAAGCATGGGAGTTGCTGTTGGTGAGAAGATCACACGTGCAGTTGAGCGTGCAACTATGGAGCGACTTCCTCTGGTTATTTTTTCAGCCAGTGGTGGGGCACGCATGCAGGAGGGTATCTTCTCTTTGATGCAGATGGCTAAGACCTCTGCTGCTATTGCGAAGCATTCCGATGCTGGACTTTTTTATATTTCGGTTTTAACCAATCCAACAACAGGTGGTGTTACGGCTAGTTTTGCAAGCCTAGGGGATGTCATCTTGGCAGAACCTAAGGCGCTAATTGGTTTTGCTGGTCCGCGTGTAATTGAGCAGACTATTCGCCAACAGTTACCTGAGGGCTTTCAACGTGCTGAGTATTTGTTGGAGCATGGTTTTGTGGATCGTATTGTTAAAAGAGAAAACTTGCGTGATGAGATCGCTCTGCTTTTGATGATGCACTCGACAGATGAAAAGGAAAAACGAGCGCAGGTCTTTGAAGCTAAAAAGCGTGAGATATCTGGTGTGGCTGGCACAGTCGACCCAGCCAGTATTGCTGAAGCGAATGAGGAACATGCAAAAGAGATAGATAATCCAGCTACGAGCCTTGGGGCTTCAGGTGATGGGACTACGAGTAACAACATCTTGTGCGGCGAAGATAGTAGCGAAAACAGTCGCGAAGATAGCAGCTCCGGAGTTTTAGAAAAAAGCGCTGCAGCTAAAGATAGCTCATCTAAGAATGTCAAAAACGCTAATTCTAACGATACCGATGCTGCATCTACAAATCACTTTGCGGGAAATCCAATCGCTAAGGGTCTGCGCGACATTTGGGGACAGCTTTCAACTCCGCCAGCAAAGCGCGTAGAACTTGCTCGTGCAAGTGAGCGCCCACATGCAGATTTCTTCATCCAAGAGCTCTTTCACAACTTTTTAGAGATGCATGGAGATAGGCTCGACTACGATGACGAATCGATCAAGGCGGGTATTGCTTATTTTCATGACGTACCTGTAACTGTTATCGCTCAATGCAAGGGTTCTACTCTAGAGGAGAACCTTAAGTACAACTTTGGAATGCCAAATCCACAGGGTTATCGCAAGGCGATGCGTCTAGCTAAGCAAGCCGATAAGTTTGGTCGCCCAATTATTACTATCATCGACACTCCAGGTGCATATCCTGGAATTGAAGCGGAGGCCAAGGGCCAAGGCGAAGCAATTGCGCGCTCGATTGAGCTATTTAGCACACTAAAAGTTCCTATAATTGCTCTATTTATTGGAGAAGGTGGTAGTGGTGGTGCTCTGGCCTTAGGAGTTGCAAATTCGATAATCATGCTCGAAAACTCTATCTATTCGATTTTATCTCCAGAAGGCTTTGCCTCCATTTTGTGGAAAGACTCTTCTAGAAGTCGAGAGGCGGCAGGCGTTATGAAGCTTACGTCCTATGACATCGCTGCGTTTGGAATTGCTGATGCAATAATCTCTGAAGGGTCGGAGCCACTCAAAGCACCATGCCCAGAAATTATTACGAAAATCGACAGTGTACTGGTCGACGAAATCTTAAAGTTGGCTCCAAAAGATGGGGACACGCTCGCCGAGGAGCGCTACGAAAAGTACCGCAAGATAGGCAAAACCCTTAACAAGAGGGAGGATCGTCAGTGAATTCGCTTCACTTTATTTCGACCGGAAAATACATTCCAGAAAAGGTTTTAACAAACGATGATCTAGCTAAAATCGTCGACACAAGCGATGAATGGATTTCGAGCCGCACTGGAATTAAGAGGCGTCATATTAATGAAGAGCTTACAAATGGCCAGATGGCTGCAAAGGCTGCACAAGAGGCGCTAGATAATGGCAATATTGATCCGAATGATCTGTGCTGTTTGATAGTGGCGACCTTTTCGCCAGATAATTTTTCTCCAGCAACGGCATGTGAGACCCATGCGGTTTTAGGTTTGCCAGAACATGTTGTGTCATTTGATGTAAATGATGCATGTCCTGGCTTTTTGGTGGCTCTATATGTGGCGCGTGGAATTTTGCTACAGAATCTAGGCAAAAAAGCGCTTGTTGTTGCAAGCGAGTTTGCTTCAGACTTTACCGATTGGACAGATAGAAGCACCTGCGTTTTGTTTGGTGATGGTGCAGGTGCAGCTGTTGTGTCGCTTGATAATCCAACCGATATCTACTTTACTGGCGGAACTAAAGAGGGATTGGACGCAATTCTAGTGCAGTCCAGCCCACGTGCTGGTGATGATTTTCGCGTAATTCGCATGAAAGGAAATGAGGTTTTTAGGTTTGCAGTTAATGCAATGCAGCAGACCATAGAGACTTTGTTAGAACAATCCGGTCTTAACATCGATGATATCGATCACTTTGTGTGCCATCAGGCAAATTTGCGTATTATCAAACATGTTTATACAAAGATGAAGATCGACCCAGACAAGGTTTTCATCGACTTAGATGAGTATGGAAATACCTCTGCAGCAAGTACTGCAATCGCTATTGCGGAGATGAATGAGCAAGGTCTTTTAAAGCGTGGAGACAAGGTTTTGATGGCCGCGTTTGGTGCAGGACTTGTTTGGAAAGGCATCTTATTTGAGTGGTAGTTTTGCGCTTGTGCTCTTATGGTGGCGATGAGTTGTGAGATCGTACGCAAAAGAGCCTGTGGCGCTGTGATGCAAATGCCATGCATTAGCCTGCTGGATATCGCGAAAATACGTGCTAACAAGACAAAACGTTGCCCGCATAGTTTCGTATTAATAGCTAACAGTAGTTAATTAGGAGGGAAACTTTAATAAATGGTGAGTAATTCTAAGAAGAATCTAGCTCAGATTTTAGGAATCAAATACCCCTTTATCCAAGGCGGAATGGCAAACATTTCTGATGGAAAATTTGCTGCTGCAGCTGCAAATGCTGGAGCAATGGGGTTGATTGCAGCAGGAGGTCTAGACCTTGATGGTCTTGAGAAAAATATCAAGATTGCAAAGGAGAATACCGACAAACCCTTTGGTGTAAATGTGATGCTAAAGCATCCACAGGTTGATGATATCGCTCAGCTTCTTGTGGACATGGGCGTAAAGTTCATTACAACAGGTGCTGGTAATCCCGCAAAATATATGGAGGTATGGAAGGAGGCCGGGATCACGGTCTTTCCTGTTGTACCTTCGAGTGCGCTAGCTCTGCGCATGCAAAAAAATGGTGCTGATGGAGTTATCGCCGAGGGAACTGAGAGTGGTGGTCACGTTGGTGAAATGACGACGATGGCTCTCGTTCCTCAGGTTGTTGAGGCTCTAGAGATTCCAGTCGTTGCAGCTGGCGGAATCGCTTCTGGAGATCAGCTCGTTGCAGCTTTTGCACTTGGCGCATGTGGAGTTCAAATCGGAACATGTCTTCTAGTCTCAAAAGAATGTCCAGTTCACGAGAATTATAAACAGGCGATTTTGGATGCTAACGACGTTGATACGGTTGTGACCGGACGCTTTGCAGGCTCACCTGTGAGACAGATTAAAAATCGTATGACACGCGCATATCTTAAGGACGAAAAGACAGGCCAGACACGAGAAGAACTTGGCCATTACATGCTTGGAGCGCTTCGTAAAGCAGTCAATGATGGCGATGCGCGTGATGGCTCAGTTATTGCTGGGCAAGTTTCTGGAATGCTACACGAGATCCGTCCGATCTCTGAGATCTTGGAGGATCTGTACAAAGAGGGCGCTGAGAGCCTAAAGAGACTAGAGGCTCGCATGGCCACAATATATGGTTAAGGACAACCGATGAGCATAGACTTTGCCTATATATTTGATGGTCAGGGTGCACAAAAGCCCGGTATGGGCAGGGAGCTATATGACGCCTATCCAGTCTATCGTGACGCTTTTGATGCATATGATCCAACAGGAACGATCGCCGAGCTTTGCTTTAACGGCACAGAAGAACAGCTCGCCGACACTCGTAACACACAGCCATGCATGGTCTGTATGGAGCTCGCTACAGTAGCATTGATGGAAAGCGTTGGGCTTCATGCAAAGATGTCCTATGGTCTTTCGCTTGGAGAGTATGCTGCACTTGGCGCTGCTGGTGTACTAGAAGGTAGAGAGGCTGTAGAGCTTGTAACTTTTCGCGGAGAGGTGATGCACGAAGCCGCTCAGGGTTATGATTGTGGCATGACAGCCGTGCTTGGACTTTCAGATGAGCTTGTTAAGCAGTCTTGTAAGGAAGCATCTCACGCAGGTTTTGTTGCTCCTACCAATTACAATTGCCCTGGACAGATCGTTATTTCTGGTGAGAAGGATGCCGTAGAGCTTGCAAGCCAAAAGGCATTAGAGCTCGGTGCAAAAAGATGCATACCTCTAGCGGTAAGTGGACCATTTCATACTGCGCTTATGGCTTCTGCGGGCGAAAAAATTGCAGAGAGATTTGAGAGTGTCAACTTTGGCGAGATGAAGATCCCAGTGTTATTTAATACAACGGCTAAGCCCCTTGAAGATGGCAAAACAATTGCTGAGATGCTAGCTGATCAGGTGCAAAGTCCTGTGCATTTTGATGGATGTGTGCAGACGATGATCGATATGGGTATTACTACAACTGTAGAGGTTGGCCCTGGCGGCAATCCTCTTTCAAAGTTTGTTAAGAAGGTTGACAAGAGCGTACAGACGCTAAGTGTGAGTGATCCAGAGAGCTTCGAGAAGACAAAGGAGACTCTTTTATAATGGACAACGCAAAAGAACATGGCGCACAATTACAAGGACGTGTTGCCTTAGTTACTGGCGGCGCAAGGGGAATTGGGCGTGCAATTTGTTTAGAGCTTGCAGCATATGGATGTAGTGTTGCTGTCAACTGCTCGAATAGAATTGAAACTGCTCAAGAGGTCGCTAAAGAATGTGAAGCGCTTGGTGTACGCGCTATTGCTATCAAAACCGATGTCGGTGACCATGACGCTGCTAAGGAGATGATCGATCAGGTGATCGAAGAACTTGGCGGCATCGATATTCTTGTAAATAACGCAGGAATCACGCGTGACAATCTAATGATGCGTATGAGTGCGGAAGATTTTGAAGAGGTTATCCGCGTGAATTTACAGGGTGTCTTTAATTGTATGAAGCACGCGAGCCGTTCAATGATGAAAAAGCGTGAAGGCGCGATCGTTAATATCTCGAGTATATCTGGAGTTATTGGCAATGTTGGTCAGGCCAACTATTCTGCAAGTAAAGCCGGCATTATCGGCATGACAAAATCTGCAGCGCGAGAACTTGCGAGTAGGGGTATTCGTGTGAACGCGATAGCACCCGGCTTTATCGACACCGATATGACACGTACTCTAAAGGACAGCGTAAGAGAGAAGCTTGAAGCCCAGATTTTGCTTGGCAGATTGGGCCAGCCTGAAGATATTGCGAAGGCAGTTAGGTTTTTAGCAAGCGATGAAGCTTCGTATATCACGGGGCAGGTGCTCTGCGTGGACGGCGGCATTGCAATTTAAGTTGGACTTTGCAGTGTAAAATCTGGATGCAGCGCAAAAGTCTGGGCTTTGCGGTGTAAAACAAAGAAGATGTGTCACGATATAAAAACGCAATGGCTAAAGAGATGCAATGGACAAAGAAGATCTGCTTGCGATAATGAAAAATGACGAGATATAGGCATTACGTGATATAGGCATTTCTAGTTGAAATAAAACATATATCCAGGAGAAAAAATGGAGAG
>CAZLCK010000016.1:0-19764 GCA_964558235.1 uncultured Coriobacteriaceae bacterium | reverse complement strand
GATATAGGCATTTCTAGTTGAAATAAAACATATATCCAGGAGAAAAAATGGAGAGAAAAGTCGTTATTACTGGAATGGGGGCGATTAGTCCTATCGGAAATACTGCACTAAAGACGTGGGAGTCGGCACGTGCAGGAGTAAACGGATTGGGACCAATTACTCAATACGATTCGGGCGACATGAAGGTCAAGATTGCTGGCGAGGTCAAGGATTTGGATATCTACGAGTTCCTCGATAAGCAGGAGGCCAGAAAGCTCGAGCGTTTTGTCCACTTTGCGCTCATAGCTTCTAGGGAAGCAGTTGAAAACAGTGGTATCGACTTTACAAATGAAGATCCAGCTAGGTGTGGCGTTACAGTCTCTAGTGGTATTGGCAGCCTCGAAGGTATCGAACGTAACCGCGACCGTGGTCGCGATAAGGGTTTTGACCGTCTCTCTCCTCACTTTATTCCATCTGCTATTACCAATGCAGCGGCTGGCAATATTGCTATTCAATATGGTCTTGAGGGTGCTTGTTCGTGTGTGGTCTCAGCCTGCGCGGGTGGAACAAACGCTTTAGGAGAGGCGATGCGCGCTATCCGCCATGGCTATTTGGACGTGATTGTGGCTGGCGGCACTGAGTCGTGTATCACTCCACTTGGAGTTGGCGGCTTTACGGTTATGAAAGCACTCTGTGAAAGCAATGACATTAACAGAGCATCCATTCCTTTTGATGCTGAGCGCAGTGGTTTTGTTATTGCTGAGGGTGTGGGTATTCTCATTTTGGAAAGTGAAGAGCATGCGCTTGCACGTGGAGCAAATATTATCTGCGAGCTTGCTGGCTATGGATATACATGTGACGCCTATCATATCACGGCGCCACGACCAGATGGTAAGGGCGCTGCCGCTTCGATGGTTCAAGCGATTGAAGATGCAAAGCTCAAACCTAGTGATATCGACTATATCAATGCACACGGAACTTCAACCCCGCTAAACGAGAAGGTCGAGAGCAAGGTTATAAACGATGTGTTTGGCACAGATGCTAGCGCACCACTTGTGAGTAGCACTAAGTCGATGACAGGGCATATGCTTGGCGCAACGGGTGCCGTTGAAGCTATTATTTCGGCATTTGCAATTCGTGACGGATTTGTTCCGCCGAATATTGGTTATAAGGTTAGCGATCCGGAGTGCCAAGTTAATTTGGTTGCTAATGAGGGTCGCGAGGCTAAGATTGATTGCGTATTATCCGATACGCTTGGATTTGCTGGACATAATGCAACTGTGGTTTTGAAGCGCTACGAAGGTTAAAGTGAGCAAAAATGCCAACATTAAATTCAAATGAAATTCAGGAGATTTTGCCACATAGGCATCCATTTTTGCTGGTCGATAGGATTTTGGATTACGAGCCAGGTGTTTACGCTCATGGAATTAAGTGCGTAAGCGTTGGTGAGCAGGTATTTTGTGGGCATTTTCCGCAAGAGCACGTTATGCCAGGCGTTTTGATTTTAGAGGCACTTGCTCAGGTTGGTGCTATAGCGACCCTTTCTTTACCTGAAAATAAGGGCAAGATTGCTTATTTTGGTGGAGTTAAGAAGTGTCGCTTTAAGCACAGGGTAGTGCCGGGCGATGTTTTAGATCTACATTGTGAGCTAATTGAGCAACGTGGTCCTTTAGGTATTGGAAAAGCGGTAGCCAAAGTAGAGGGCAAGGTTGCATGCATAGCAGAGCTTACATTTGCTATTGGAGATTGACCTCTATTGGAGATTGATCTTTCACTTGGCCGATCGGCTATAAAAACGTATCCGCGCTAATCGTTTTGAAGCATTTGCCCATCTAATGAAATGGTTGTTAACCGATTAAGTTCGCATTCATAAACGTTTCTGTTGATTTGCTATCGATTAATCCGGTTTGAATATCAGTAGCGGGATTTTTACATTCAGGAAGCGCTTTAACCCACGTTTCTAAATCAGCAAGCAAGCCGTGTTTGACATTGTTAATGTCGAAATCGTTTTTATTGATGAGCATGTCGGTCACTAGATAGGCGTCAATTCCCATTCTTTTGCAATCAAGATCTTCAAATGTGTGATTTCCAACCATTAGTATTTCGCTGCCAGCCAAATTCGCTGCAGCTAAATTCTCAGCAAAATAGTGTGGAGTTGGCTTGATGGATGTGGAGTTGTCAAAGTCGGTGATTCTCTCAAAATCATCTGGGTTCAGCCCTGCCCAGTTTAGTCTCCACTCAACGGCTCTGCGTGGAAACATGGGCATTGTGCAAAGCATTAGAGGGTAACCTTTATCTTTTAAAATACGCACGATATTTACTGAATGCTGGTTGACCACTTTATGCTTGAGCAGTTTTCCAAAATGGTTTTCGTAAAAATCTTCAACCCTGTTATGCAAATTTAAATCATATGTGTTTGCCACTTCGTTAAAGGCCTTCCAAAAGGCTGCGGAATTGGGAGAGCCATCGGTATGTCTAGCCATCGCGTCAATACCAGCCTTCATAGCTGGAACAAACTTTTTTGGATCGACTCCTAAAGGTGCCATATAAGCGCCTAATGCAGCAAAATAATCTTTCATCAAATCGTCGATGTCCATGGAAAGTAGTGTTCCATCCAAGTCAAACGCAATAGCTCGGTAATGTTTCGTGCTGTTGTCTACCGATATGTCACGTCCATACTCGGTCATATCTTCCTCCCAAAAAGGTTTAGCAATAACTTTTGGATAATCTTCATCGCAAGAAACATATTAGCGTGTAAGGAAGTGTTTTACATGGTTGCATCAGTTAACGACAAAGCAAGGGCGCGTGAGCTTTTATCTACCAAACAATACACCGTAGTTGCAGTTTTAGGTGAGACCGAAATAACCGACAAAAGGCGCGGCGTAAAGCCAATACTAGATTGGATTGATTCTGGCAAAGATATGAAAAGCTACGCTATAGCCGATAAGGTTGTTGGAAAAGGAACAGCTCTTCTTTATTGCCTTTTGGGAGTTGGAAGTGTTTATGCTCCGGTTATGACAAAAGCTGCAATTGAAGTATTTGAATCACACGCTATTGAAGCTGAGTACGATGATGTTGTGGAGCTTGTGAAAAATCGTGACCAGACGGGGCGCTGTCCAATCGATTCGTCTGTAGTAGATGTAGAAGACCCCGAAGTTGCCCTCGGGGTCATAAGAGATACTTTAAAGCGTTTGGCCAGTTAAGGTTTAAAGCGGTGATGTATTCGCCACACGTGCCGCAGGCTCCTGTTTTTAATCCGGATTTAGTGGCGCGTTTAAGCCCTGCACAACTTCTACGTGTGCGTTTAAAGGCGTAGCGCATTTGCGTTCAGCTAAATCATGTTCATCTGGGTTAGGACCTTGTTATACCACTCTTGCGCATTTGATGGACAATACTTTTGGGCAGCCTCTAGAGTCAAAGTCGAACCATAAAGTCTGGCCAGACCATTTACATGAGCATAGATAGCCTCTTCCCAACTGCTCCAAGAAGAAGTCCCCCAGCCCCAGGCGTTATAAGATCTAAAGCAGTAAGCACCTTTGGTGCTCTCAACGTGAGCTATTGCTGGTGACCATCTTGGATCAACACCATTTACCCAGGCAGCCTCAGCAAAGGTGCGTCCCTGGCCAGCTAAAGGCGATCCAGCAAGATAGGCGTCAATTCTTTCAGTCCAGGTTTCGATGAACTCATCATAAGACATGGACCAATCCACATCTCCACTAGATACCGTTCCAATTAGTGATGAACTAGAGTTGCTTGATGAATAAGATTGGTTTGATGCTGCAACTTCTGATTCAGCTTGTGCAATTGCACGCTGCATCGCTTCGTCTCGCGCGGCCTGTGCTTGGGCAAGTGCCTCTTCAGCCTCTTGCTTAGCTATAGTTGCCTCTTCCATATCCTGCTCTAGCTGCGCATTTGTAGCTTCAAGTTCACTTTTTGCGAGCTGATGCTCTTGTAGAGCATTCATATTTTTTTCTTGGATTACGTTTAGATACTCAATGGTTTCGAGCATATCCGTAATATTTTGAGAGGACAAAACCATATTCAGGAGCGAATAACCTGAATTTTGGTAGATATAGATGGATTGCAAAGCGGCGTTTGCATTCTCTTTTGTGGTTTCGATTTCAACCTCAAGCTCAGCTACCTTTTGCTGGTTCTCCTCAATACGAGCCTCTAGATCATCGACACGCTCTAGCGCCTCTTGATAAGCTGCAGCAGTCGCTTCAACTTGCGATTCAAGATCGTCTAGTTCGTCTGCATGAGCTAAGGTTGCATATCCTAAGAGTGACGAAAACGCCAACAATACAGACAAAACAATGCCCGCAATAACTCTATTGATAGAGCAATAAGACATAAAAAAGCCTTGTCTCACGGTTACAGGACTAACGAAATTGCTAAACGTTCTAGCACTTCGTCAATAGATGCCATACTATTTGGCGGGGGATATGAGATTATAATGAGTTTTGCATCATTTTTACAAATCCGAGTTAGGGGGAACGGTTGTCAACCCCTAAAATTGCAATGATCTCTGTAGATTTTGTGAAGAGCTTGCTTAAAATTCAGTTTTTCTGAAAATGCCATAGATATAAAACGACTTTAAACGACTTTAAAAAAAGGAACATCACAGTATGAGTGAGATTCTAAATATCTTCATCCTATCCGATTCTCTAGGAGATACAGCAGCTGCAATGGTCTCTGCTGCTGCAGTTCAATTTGCTGAAGAAGATACCCGTGTGGAGCGTCTCCCAAAGATCTCATCGCTAGATCAGGTGAAGTCTTATATGACCTCTAGACTAGCTAAACACGAAAACTCTTTATCGGGAGCTACGGTAGTGTTCTACACGATCACAGATTTAGAGCTTCGAAATAAAGTTGCTCAATATTTTAAGGAGATAGACCTTACTAGCGTGGATCTTTTGGGGCCTGCGATTGAGGCGATCACAAAGGCAACCGGAAAAGCACCTTTAGGACGTCCCGGTGTTAATAGGGTGCTAGATGAAGCCTATTTTCGCCGTATCGAAGCCATGGATTACTCAGTTGATCATGATGATGGTCGTCTTCCAGAAGAATACAAAGATGCCGACATTATTTTGATGGGTGTATCTAGAACATCTAAGACCCCGCTATCTATGTACTTGGCATCGGTTGGATATAAGGTTGCAAATTTGCCACTTGCTTTAGGAATTGAACCTCCAAAACAAATATACGAGGTGGATCGCTGGAGGATTTTTGGCCTTATGTCGAGCCCAGATGTGTTGTGCGCAATTCGCACGCGACGCCTAGGCGAGGTAGCTCCAAATATCATGCAAAACTATGCGGGTGAAGAGTATGTAACTAGGGATTTGGAAGAAGCCCGCGCGTTGATGCGAAAGCTAGGAATAATCGTGGTTCGTACAGATAATAGGGCCATCGAGGAGACTGCTCGAGAAATCATAACCTATTACGAAATGGCCTTAGCCGCGCATACTGCCAAACAATAGCCTTATAAACTATGCTTGTTTATTATTGTAAAGATCTCAAGTGATAATTCTTGTGGTTCAAAGCACTTATAGGTCGAGTTAAAGGAGACATCAGTGTCCGAGATTAATCAACGAGTGTTCGCGTTTGGTAAAGATGCTGAAGGTAATGATGTTACCGAAGGCAACAAGGATATGAAGGATATCCTTGGTGGTAAGGGAGCCAACCTTGCAGAGATGGCACAAATCGGCCTTCCTGTTCCTCCAGGTTTTACAATCTCCTGCCAAACTTGTATGGATTATTATCATAACGGCAATGAATTTCCTGAAGGTGTCTGGGATACAGTCAATCAATATAGAGAAGACCTTGAAAATCGCATGGGTAAAAAGATTGGCGATGCCGAGGATCCGCTCTTAGTCTCTGTGCGTTCTGGCGCACCCTTTTCTATGCCAGGCATGATGGATACAGTTCTAAACCTCGGTCTAAATGATGAGTCGATTAAAGGACTTATTAAGCAGACCGATAATCCAAGATTTGCATGGGATTCTTATCGCCGTTTTGTCCAGATGTTCTCAAATGTTGTTATGGGCGTAGATGGCGATCTTTTTGAGAACGCAATTAATGCGACTAAGCTTGCGCGCGGAGTTACGGGCGATAATGAGCTTGATGCAAACGACCTCGAAGCTTTGGTCACGCAGTTTAAGCAGATCTTCTCTGACAATGTTTCGGCCGATGATTATCCACAGCTAGTCGTTAATGGCAAAGTAGAATTTCCACAAGATCCAGACGAGCAGCTTAATCTAGCGATTCGCGCAGTCTTTGGAAGTTGGATGAACGATCGCGCATGTCTATACCGCAAACAAAATAAGATTCCTGATGATTTAGGAACTGCTGTCAATGTTCAAACAATGGTCTTTGGTAATAAGGGCAATACATCTGCAACCGGTGTTGCATTTACTCGCAACCCTGCAAATGGTGAAAATGAGCGCTACGGCGACTTCTTAGTCAATGCTCAGGGCGAAGACGTTGTTGCTGGTATTCGCAACACCGAGCCCATCACCGATCTCCTAGCGATTCCTGAACTCGAAGAGGCTGGAAAAGAGCTCTATGAGATTTTTGACATTCTTGAGAAGCACTATCGCGACATGTGTGACATAGAGTTCACAATTGAGCAGGGTCGTCTATGGATGTTGCAGACTCGTGTCGGAAAACGTACCGCAGCTGCTGCCATTGCAATTGCTATCTCAATGGTTGAAGAGGGTATGATCTCTCGCGAAGAGGCTGTTATGAGGATCGACCCTTCGCAGCTTGATCAACTTTTGCATCCACAATTTGATGTTTCTGCAAAATATGATGTTTTGGCAACTGGCCTAAATGCAAGCCCTGGTGCTGCAGTTGGAGAAGCAGTCTTTTCTGCCGAGGATGCTGTTACGGTTGCTGAGGATGGCCGTAAGTGCGTATTGATTCGCTGGGAGACTACCCCAGATGACCTTGCTGGTATGGTTGCTGCTGAAGGAATTCTAACCAGTCATGGTGGAAAGACCTCCCATGCAGCAGTTATCGCAAGAGGAATGGGAACACCCTGCGTTTGTGGCGTTGATGTCTTGAAGATTGATGCAGAGAAGAAGCAGGCTGAAGTTGCAGGTACTGACATAGTTATCCATGAGGGCGACATAATCTCTATCGATGGAACTACCGGAGTTGTCGTTCTAGGAGAGGTTCCTTTGGCTCCAGCAGAGCTCTCTAAGGATCTCGACAAGGTTTTAGAGTGGGCAGATGAGTTTCGTAAGCTTGGAGTTCGTGCAAATGCTGACAATCCATCCGATGCTCAACTCTCCCGCGACTTTGGCGCACAGGGGATTGGACTTTGCCGTACAGAGCATATGTTCTTAGGAGATCGCAAATCGATCATTCAGTCGTTTATCCTCTCTGACGATCTAGCGGTTAAGGAGAAGGCGCTCTCTGATCTTTTAGCCGCTCAGACCGAAGACTTCCTAGGAATGTTTAGGGCAATGGACGGTCTGCCAGTGGTGGTTAGATTGCTCGATCCACCTCTGCATGAGTTCTTGGACGATCCGCGTTCTCTCGAAGTTGAGATCACTCGCTTGGAGTGCAGCGGAGGCGCTAGCGATGAGATTGCAGCAAAGCGTGAGCTTCTTGCGCGCATTGACGCTATGGCTGAGGCCAATCCAATGCTTGGTCTTCGTGGTTGTCGTCTAGCGATTTTGTATCCAGAGCTACCTGCGATGCAGACTCGCGCAATTGCGACGGCAGCTGCCGAGCTTAAGAAAGAGGGCTTAGATCCAAAGCCTGAGATCATGATTCCTTTGGTCTCTGTTGTAAATGAGCTTGCAATTTTGCGCGATGAGGTCATTGCGGTTATTGATCAAGTCGCCGATGAATACTCAACAACTCTTGATATTCCGATAGGAACTATGATTGAGCTTCCTCGTGCTGCTATTACTGCCGACGAGATTGCAACAAAGGCCGACTTTTTCAGCTTTGGCACCAACGACCTTACGCAGACCGCCTTTGGTTTTTCGCGTGATGATGTTGAGTCTAAGTTTATTCCGTGCTATCTGTCTCGCCGCATTTTGCCAAACAATCCATTCGAGACCGTTGACTCTGGCGTTGCTAAGTTGGTTGCGATGGGATGTAAGCTTGGCAAGGAATCAAACCCAAATATTACATTGGGAGTTTGCGGGGAGCATGGTGGAGATCCAGATTCAGTGAAGATCTTCCACGAGATTGGGCTAACTTACGTCTCTTGCTCACCATATCGTGTGCCTTTGGCAAGACTAGCCGCTGCTCAAGCTGCTTTGGCAGATGAGACATTAGCTTCGGATAATCGATAGAAGAAATGTTTGTAGATGGCGGGTGCCTCTTCTTTGCGGCTCCCGCCGTGTACCAAACGGTACGCACGGTGGTGTGAGAGGACGGCGTGCCAACTAATGACACGCCACCTACTCGATTTAGTTCAGCCAAGGTGCTCGTCTAAAGGCGGCGGCGCGTAAGAAATTTGCAAGGTGCTTGTCAATAAAGATAAGCCGACAACGAAAAAAGGATCTTATGTGTGGGATAGCGGGATTTGTCGCTGACACCCCAAACGCTCAAGAGGTTTTGAGCGAAATGATGGATACAATTAAACATCGCGGCCCCGACGATGAAGGCAGTTTTATCGACGGAGATGCCGCTCTAGGATTTAGGCGACTTTCTATCATCGACCTCGATAATGGCTCTCAGCCGATGAGTAACGAAAATGGTGACATCGTAGTTACTTTTAATGGCGAAATCTATAACTATCTCGACATTCGCAAAGACTTAATTGCAGCTGGTCATATCTTTAAAAACGATTCAGACACAGAGGTATTAGTTCACGCTTACGAGGAATATGGCTACGATATGCTTTCTTATCTGCGTGGAATGTTTGCGTTTGTGATTTGGGATAGGCCAAATAAGCGTCTCTTTGGTGCGCGTGACTTTTTTGGTATTAAGCCATTTTATTATGCGCCTGTCGATGGTGGTCTCGTCTATTCGTCTGAGATCAAAGCTATCTTAAAGCATCCAAAATACAAAAAAGAATTTAATATTGCAGGCCTCGATCAATATCTATCATTTCAATATTCCGTTTGCGAAGAGACCCTCTTTAAAGGAATTTATCGTCTAGAGCCAGGGCGCTACATGGTCTATGAGAATGGTGAGCTTACGATTGAGCGCTATTTTGACCCAACTCCAAAGCCACTTCACAATAAAACTTTTGAGCAGTGCGTTGAGGAGATCAAGCAGACTATGCATGAGTCTGTAAATGCTCATATGATCGCCGATGTCGAGGTTGGCTCTTTGTTGTCAAGTGGTATTGACTCTAGCTACATCGCAGCGCTTTATCCGGGGGATAAGACTTATACGGTTGGTTTTAAGACAGCTGATAACAAATATAACGAGATCGATTACGCTTCTGATACAGCTGAGATCTTAGGCAAGACCAATACCAACAAGATCATTAGCCCACAAGATTATTGGGACTCGATTCCCCTTGTAATGTATTACATGGACGAACCTCTAGCAGACCCTTCAGCCGTAGCACTGTTTTTCCTAGATCAGATGGTGGCCGAAGATGTCAAGGTCGTTTTGTCTGGCGAGGGAGCTGATGAATTTTTTGGTGGATATAACATCTACCATGAGCCAATATCTCTTGCAGGATATCAAAAGATTCCGAAGTTTTTGAGACGCATAGCTGCTGGTATAGCTAAGGTTTTGCCTGGTCACTTTAAAGGCAAAGGATTTTTGATTCGTGGTGCAAAAAGTTTAGAAGAGCGCTTTATTGGCAATGCGAATATCTTTTCTGTTGAGGAGAGAGATCGCATTTTGGTCAAAAAGTCCACAAGCAAGACACCACAAGATCTTACACGTCCTCATTATGCACGCGTTAAGGGCATCGACGATGTTTCGAGAATGCAATATATCGATTGCAATTTCTGGTTGCCGGGCGATATTTTACTAAAGGCCGACAAGATGTCGATGGCTCACTCTCTTGAAAGTCGCGTCCCATTTTTGGATAAGTGTGTTTTTGAGCTGTCATCTACTCTTCCGCTTGAGCAAAAACTCAACGGAACTACCACAAAATATGCGCTTAGGACGGCCGCTAATGAGGTTTTGCCCGAAAAAGTTACTAGCAAGAAGAAGCTTGGCTTTCCTGTACCAATGCGCGTTTGGCTAAAGGAAGAGAAGTGGTACAAAAAAGTCAAAGAGCTCTTTGTAAGCGATGATGCTAAGCAGTTCTTTAAGAGCGATGAACTTGTTAAGTTACTAGATGATCACCGTGCTGATCATGTTGATAACAGTCGCAAAATCTGGACTGTATATGTTTTCTTGATCTGGTATCAGGTATATTTCGGAGACTTGCTCGATAAGATTGAGATTCCTGAGCCACAAAAACTGGCCGATAAAAAAGGTAATAGAGCTGTCTTATGATTGGTAGAGAAGATCTTGAAAAGCGTGAGATTGAAACTCTAAGCAAAGATGCTTGTAAATCATCGTGTTCTCGAGGTAGGGCTCGTCCAGAAGAACCGGATCCGATAAGGACATGTTTTCAGCGTGACCGCGATAGAATCTTACATTGCAAATCTTTTAGACGACTTTCACACAAGACCCAGGTTTTTATTGGAGTTCAGGGCGATCATTACAGAACTAGGCTTACTCACACGCTGGAAGTCTCTCAGATTGCTCGTACAATTGCGCGAGCTTTGGCGCTAAATGAGGATTTAACTGAAGCGATTGCACTAGGACACGATCTTGGCCACACGCCTTTTGGGCATACTGGTGAATTTGCGCTTCAAAATGTTTTAAAAGAGTATCAAATTAGTCATCCGGGGCATCCTGAGATGAGTTTTATGCATAATATTCAATCTCTGCGCGTGGTCGACAAGATTGAAAAAGACGGGCGTGGATTAAATCTTACTGAGGAAGTTCGTGATGGGATTTTGCGCCATACCGGTAAGGTCCGTGCATTTACTCTTGAAGGACAGATTGTTGCTATTGCCGATAGGATTGCATATACAAATCACGATGTGGATGATTCGATTCGGGCAGGACTGATACGCAAAGATGAATTACCAACATCGACAAAAAAGGTGTTAGGTAAGAATCACTCGCAGCGTATAACTACGCTTGTAAATGCCATGATTGAGGGTTCGGACGGCACTGGCGAGATCCGCATGGAGCAGCGTGCTTGGCAGGCGATGGATGAACTTAGGAACTTCTTGTTCGATAGGGTCTACGAAAACTCTATTGCCAAATCAGAAGAGCCTAAGGTTAACGCGATGATCAAACTTCTGTTCGAATATTATCTAAAAAATGTCGATGAGGTTCCTTTGGAATATAGACAGATTTCAGATGGGAACGATGTTGTTGCAGTAGTTGACTACATCGCCGGCATGACAGATAGATATGCTTCTACGAAGTTTGAGGAGCTCTACGTGCCTAGAAATTGGCGAGACTAGCTGAGAGTTTGTAAAGTATTCGAATATTAAAGTTAGATCTCGTAATCGTAAGCTAAAAATGACTCTGCTTGCTCGCCAAGTTTGAACATCCATTCAACGCGATTCATATCTAAATCATATTCTTTTAGAGCTTCACGATCTTCAAAATCAATCATTAAGAGCAGATCTGCATCCATCGGGTCAAGCGAGGTACGTGTTTTAATTTGGTAATTTAGCACGCCAGATAGATTGTCGACCAGCTCTTTTAAAAAAGCAGAGATCTCTTCGAGTTGTTGATTGCGAGATTTAGAGTCGTGAAATTCTACAACCTTAACTAGTTCAATATGACGAATCAATTGTTTACCCCAATCTGTTTTATTGACTCAAATATCATACATTCGAATAGACAGCTTATCAAAGTTGTCGTAAAACCCATAGTTTCAACTATGAGAGTATAAGACAAGCTTAGTATTGTTGTGTATAGTTGTTTCTTCGCGGATATTTAGCGTTTACGGTAGTTCGCGTAACGTTTGGCGGCAATTTCAACTATTTTTTTACTAAAGAGATATACTAAACCACTGCTTCTCGTTTTTTGATGATGAACAGGATTGATGAAGATGGACATTATTCGTGCAATTGAACAACAGCAGATGCGTGAAGATCTGCCACAGGTTCAGGTTGGCGACAACGTCAAGGTCCACTATAAGATTACTGAGGGTAACCGCGAGAGAATTCAGGTTTTCCAAGGCGACGTTATTCGTATGTCTGGCGGAATGAATCGCGAGACATTTACTGTTAGAAAGATCTCTTTCTCCGTTGGTGTTGAGAGGACCTTCCCGCTACATTCGCCAAAAATTGAAAAGATCGAAGTTATACGCCACGGTCGCGTTCGTCGTGCAAAGCTTTACTATCTGCGCAATAGGGTTGGTAAGGCAACAAGACTACGCGAAAAGGGCTTCTAGGATTTAGCTTATTTTGGCTTAATTTTTGATCGGGCAAACATAAAGAGTTGGATTAAGTAGCTACAATCTAGCATTATAAAACTCGCTATCTTGCGACTCAGTCTTTATGAGGAAAGGCTGGGTCGCTTGGTTTTGTGTGCCGAGCATGCTATGTTTTGGCCTATAGCTCCATGTTTTCGCCTCCTCTAGCTCCAATTTTCTCGTGGAAGGTTGCGATCAGCGAACCTAGAAACCTTTGGCATTAGCCGTGAAGAGTATCAATCTTTTATATGTAATCTATTTTTGCAAGATGTACTAAATATATTTTGCAAGGTGAGCTAAAGGATCATACACTACCTTAAGAGAGATTGTGCATAGTCATAGAAGCGCTCTAGGTGGTCTTGTGTCCTATACAAAAAATGTCAGAGAGATTATTGAGCAGTTAAGAATTGCTGATAGGCAGGGTTTATACGAGCTCGAAAAAGAGCTGGCTGGAGATCCACGCGTAAGCATTGCAAAAGCGATAGAGGCTGCTCACAGACGCCTGGATGCTAATGACGCAGAAATCAGGCGAGTCAAAAAACTCTATGAACCAATTATCGATGCTGGCCCGGGCAAAATTGTTGTTGGTATCGACGAGGTTGGAAGAGGAGCTTTGGCAGGCCCTTTGACTGTAGGTGCTGTTGTTTTGCCTACGGAACCTATTATCAAAGGATTAAACGACTCTAAAAAATTATCACCTTCGAAGCGCGAAAAGATTGCTAAAGAGATTAAGCTTCGGGCTTTAGAGATCGCAATTATTGACATTGCGCCAAGCGTTATTGATTCGAAAGGCATCTCCTTTGCGCTAAGATCTGCGATGGCACAAGCGATAGAAAAACTAAATGTCGATCCAGATTTGGTTTTAATAGATGGAAATCCTGTTCATGTTCATCCAAAGGAGCGCTGCATAGCAAAAGGCGATTCAAAAGTTGCATGTATAGCAGCAGCTTCGATCGTAGCTAAGGTTCATCGTGACCATTTGATGCAAAAGCAGTCAAGCAATTTTGCAGGATATGATTTTGCGAATAATAAAGGATATGGCTCAGCTGAGCATATTGCAGCGATTCGCAATTTGGGATTAAGCAGCTTTCATCGTAAAAGTTTTTGTGCCGGCCTTATGCAAGATACACTTTTTTAGATCTGATTTGGATTTGATTTAGTTCTGATTTGGATCTGGCTTAGTTACGGCTTGGTTGCTTATCAGTATTTTTCCAAGATTTGTTCTCCACACTATGTAGCAACGAAAATTGTTGAGACATTTTTTGGAGGCAATAATGCAGAGCGAAAACTTATCTCAAGCCAGCGCAAATACTGATAGTTGCGAGCAATTTCATTCATATAATTACTGTCCACAGTCACATTCAAAGGCAGATCCAAAAGAGCTTGGGCGGCAAGGCGAAGAGGCTGCTTGTAGATATCTGAAGTTAAAAGACTACGAATTACTAGAGCGAAATTGGAAATGCATCTTTGGCGAAGCAGACATTATTGCTCTCGATGAGGATGAGATCGTTTTTGTAGAAGTAAAGACAAGAGTGAGCGGCAGAGCAGGTTTGCCTGAGGATTCTATAACCGCTAGCAAGCGACGACGTTATGAAAAGATTGCAACTGAGTATTTAAGACAGCTAGATAGTCTTGGAGATAGAGGTGTGCGCTTTGATGTGATTGCAATGAATGTTCTTAGTGATGATAGAGCGTTTTTGAGACATCATGTAAATGCTTTTGGGTATGGGGAATAGACGGATGCAGCGACAAAGTTTTGTCCCTTCAGCAACTTTAAGAGGTATAGAGGCGCTACCAGTTACTGTCGAAGTTAGTGTTGGCTCTGGTCTTCCTGGGATTTCGATTGTTGGCCTTGGAGATTCTACAGTAAAAGAGGCCAGGCTTCGTATAAAGTCTGCTATTAAAGCATCGGGGTTTAGTCTGCCAGCAAGCAATATCGTTATTAACTTGTCGCCAAGTTCGATCAAAAAAGTAGGTGCAGGTTTTGATCTTCCGATGGCTATTGGAATTTTAGCTAGCACAGGACAGATTTCTCCTGAATTAGCTAAGCAGCATATCTATTATGGCGAGTTGTCTTTGGATGGATCGGTACATGGTACTAATGGTCTATTTGCTATTGCTAGGATGGCCTCGTTAAAGGATGGGTCTTTAGTAAGTGGTGCGACCTCAGAAGATCTTTCTAGGCTTTTGGGGGAGAATCATTTGGTGATAAAGCACCTTCGGGATCTCAAGAATAAAAAATTCGATCATCTTCGCAAGAAAGCGGACCATAACAACAAAAGCTATGAGAACGACTATGCAGATATAGCTTCACAGGATATGGCAAAAAGAGCCCTGCAGATCGCTGCTGCTGGAAACCATGGTTTGTTGATGATAGGGCCTCCAGGTTCTGGTAAGACGATGCTCGCTAGTAGAATTCCTACGATCATGCCAGATTTAGATGCAGATGAAATTGTGCAGAGTGCTTTGGTTCATTCTGTTGCAGGTCTTGATATCGAAAGCATCTTAGCAGGCAAGCGACCATTTCGCTCGCCACACCATAGTGCTACATCTGCCGGTTTGGTTGGAGGTGGCAATCCTACAACTCCGGGAGAAGTGTCTCTAGCCCATAATGGAGTGCTGTTTTTAGATGAGTTAAACGAGTTCAGAAGCTCTAAGTTACAACTTTTGCGTCAACCAATGGAGGAGCACAAAGTCGTACTTGCTAGGGCGGATGGAACTTACATATTTCCAGCAAATTTTATGCTAGTTGGAGCATCAAACCCTTGTCCATGCGGATATCTAGGTGATCCAGAGAAAATATGTACCTGCTCTGAGGCTCAAATTCGCACTTATCAAAATCGAATCGGTGGACCTTTGATGGATCGTTTTGACATGGTAATTGATGTTTTTAGAAGTGATCCGAAAATGGTTATGAAATCGGGGCGAGGAAAATCTTCAGCACAGCTTAAAGAAGAGGTGTTTGTTGCGCAGGAGTTTTGTAGTTGGAGAAAAGCTAGGGAACAGTTAATTGATAAGGAGAGTACGAGTGATGTGGGTATGCCTGTGAGCCTGCCGCTTCACATAGGTAAGGATGCCAAACTTATCAATGAATGCGCAATGTCAAAAGATACACAAGAATATCTTGAGAATTTGGCGCGTGCAAGAAAGATGAGTGGACGCGCAATTATGAAGACTCTCTCTGTGGCTAGAACCATTGCAGATATGAGAAAGAGTGTTGAGGTTGAGCGTAGTGATCTAGACGAAGCTGTGATCTATAGGAGACAAGACCTATGAGTTACTCTCAAAATTCTGCTGGCGGGATTACAAAACCAGATTTTGTTGACGAAGCTAAGCAAGACATCGACTCGTGGTCAAATAGTTATCCCTCTGCTCTACGTGATATCTCCAACGCTCCAAAAGTGCTACATGTATTAGGCGATGCAAATGCAATATGCGAAGATTGCATAGCGATCGTTGGGGCCAGAAAGGCTACGCCTTATGGAATAGCTTGCGCTCAAAGGTTTGCTTATCTTGCAGCTAGGTATGGAGTGAATGTTGTTTCAGGTGGGGCAATAGGATGTGATCAAGCCGCTCATCAAGGCGCGTTAAAAGGGTCGGGAAAGACCATAGCCATACTTGGGTCTGGCGCAGACGTCGCTTACCCGCGAAGGTCAAAACCTGTCTTTGAAAAGATGTTGCAATTCCGAGGCGCGCTTGTCTCCGAACTTCCATGGGGGAGTCCTCCGCAGAAGTGGGCTTTTAGAAGACGCAATAGACTGATCGCAGGTATCGCCAAAGCTGTTTTGATAGTCGAAGCTGGTATTCCTAGCGGAACTTTTTCTACAGCGGACTACGCACTTGAATATGGAAAAGAAGTATTAGTTATCCCTGGAGGAATTTTCTCTAAAGAATCGGCTGGCTCTAATCGACTTCTTGCTGATGGCGCCACTCCGATAATCGATGAAGATAGCTTTCTATCTGCGTTAGATAGACTTTTTGGCTCAAGGAAAACAGCCTCTGTTAAAAATCAGGCAAGACAGACTATAGGAATATCTTGGGATGCTCAAGGAGCTGCAAAAAATGAATTGCAATCTGAGATTCTAAGACTTTTAGCATCTGAATCGTGCATGGTAGATGAGTTGGTAAACACTTTAGACAAGACAGTAATAGAGATAATACGAGAGCTCTCAGAGCTAGAGACTAGAGGAGTTGTGGCTCGTTATCCTGATGGGCGTTTTGGAATCGATGGGCGCATAGCATAAAATTATTTTTTAGATGGAGGTGTGAAGTGCAAGAAGTGAAAATTATAGGAGCAGGATTAGCGGGTTGTGAAGCAGCACTTCAACTAGCAAAACGCGGCATAGCTGTGAAGCTATACGAGATGCGTCCCAAGAAATACACTCCTGCACATCACAGCGAAAATTTTGCTGAGCTAGTATGTTCTAATTCGCTGAAGAGCTTAGATCAAATATCGGCCGCTGGAACTTTGAAATATGAGCTTATAAGTTTGGGATCAGTGCTAATCCGTAAAGCTTTTGAGAGCATGGTTGCAGCTGGCAATGCTTTAGCTGTAGATCGAGATCTTTTTAGTGAGTTAGTTACTAAAGCAATTAATGCTGAGCCATTAATTGAAGTGATAACTGAAGAGATAATAGAGATTCCTGATCCTCCAGTAATTATTGCTAGTGGGCCTTTGACTTCTGATAGTTTGGCTTCATCGATACAAAAGCTTTTAGGAGCAGATTTTTTGGCTTTTTATGATGCAGCTGCTCCTGTTGTTCTTGCTGACTCGTTAGACAAAACGCGCGTTTTTGCACAATCTAGATATGGCAAGGGTGGGGGAGACGATTATTTAAATGCACCAATTGAAAAGGATCTCTATCTTCAATTTATTGAAGAACTCGTAAAAGCTGAGCGTGTAATTGAGCGCGACTTTGAACGCAAAGATCTGTTTAGTGCCTGTCAACCTGTGGAAGAGATTGCACGAACAGGTATAGACGCTTTGAGATTTGGGGCATTAAAACCTGTCGGAATAACTTATCCTGGCACAGACAAACGTCCTTGGGCTATTGTGCAGCTTAGATCAGAAAACGCTAACTGCACCGCTTATAACCTTGTTGGTTTTCAGACCAATCTGAAATTTGGGGAACAAGAGCGCATCTTTAAGATGATTCCTGGGCTAGAAGATGCTGAGTTTGTGCGGTATGGGGTTATGCACAGAAATACCTTTATTGACTCACCGCATTGTTTAGGAAAGTATTTTGAAATTCCGAGTAGTCCTCCAACTATATTTGCTGGTCAAATCACTGGCACAGAGGGCTATAGCGAAGCAATAGCATCTGGGTTGCATGCTGCATTAGCTATGTATGCTCATCTTTCAGGTGAGATTTTTGAGAGCTTACCTACCGATACCTTGATGGGGTCACTATTTAATTATGCGACCGACTCAAATAACAAGAATTATCAGCCTATGCACGTAAATTATGGGGTTATCGATCCGCTACCTTACAAAGTTAAAGAAAAAAGGCAGCGATATGCAGCTTATGCAAAAAGAGCTCGCAGCTCTATAGATGACTATAGACAAAGACTGTGCGAAAAAGGTTTAATTCCCAAAGGTATAGATCTTGAGATACCTAAGGCATTGCAAAGACACCTTGATGTGTTAGAAGAAGATAAGTGAGTAGAAGAAGATAAGTAAGCGAAGACATATTATGAAGTCTAGGCACAATAGCGCAGCAGATAATTTAGTAGATAGGTTTTTGAATTCACTTCGTGTTGAAGGGAATTATTCTGAGCATACGGTCGATGCTTATGCTAGCGATTTAGCAGATTTTATTAGCTGGCTAGATGAAAATGAGCTGGATATAAAAGAGGTTACTCATCGTTCAACACGTGCTTACCTAAGCTATCTGGACGAAAAGAGCTATGCGAGGACTAGTATCAATAGACGTCTTTCTGCAATCAGGTCATTTTATAAATGGATGGTTATAGATGGAGATATCGATGATGATCCTGTAGCCACAGTCAAAGGACCAAAACAACCTAAGTCTCTTCCTCGAAGAATCTCAGATAGTGATATTGCAAAATTGCTTTCGATTTGGCGCGAAAACGATCCAGAAAGTGTTAGAAACACTGCCATCTTAGAACTTCTTTACGCAACAGGTGCCCGAATTTCGGAAGTTGCGAATCTAGGAATTAAAGATATTGATCTGCAGCAAAGTCAAATTAAGGTATTTGGCAAAGGATCTAAAGAGAGAATTATTCCGATCTACCCAGCCGCGGTTAGCGCTATTAAAAAATATATCGAACAAGCTCGACCTGTGTTAGCTCAACGTAGCAGCAGGGGCAGTAGAGGACAAAGCCGGACTTTGTTTTTGTCGAACAGAGGAAACCCTATGAGTTCGGACTCAATAAGAAAGATGTTTAAGAAGTCGTTAGAAAGAGCTGGTCTGGATATAAATCTTCATCCTCACGATATGCGACATTCTTTTGCGACTGATCTTGTTGAAGGCGGGGCAGATCTGCGAACAGTGCAAGAGTTGCTAGGCCATTCAAGCCTATCTACGACTCAGGTATATACGCATCTATCTGCTTCTCACCTAAAAGATATATATAAGCGTGCTCATCCAAGAGCCTAATTAGAGCTGCTTAATTAGAACTCAATTTTTGCCTCTGTTAACCCAGCGTAGATAATTTTTAGAGCTCGATCTCTGTCCAAGGACGCATCACAAGCGCACCATCTACATCAAAAGCATTTGCCTTTTCCTCATTAAAGCGTGGAGTTTCGCCAGGGGAGACAGGCATTGTATGAATAGGAATCGAATGAACAGCACTAATAATCTTTGCGCACTCGATAGCCTCGTCCAAATCCATATTGTATGTGCCATCGCAAGGCAAAAATGCATAGTCTAAATTCATCTTGGACAGGTCAGATTCCATATAGTCAGTTTTGGAGGTGTCTCCAGCAAAGTAAAGCTTCTTGTTATCAACTTCTATGACATAGCCAACGCATTCATCAATCGAATGGTTAGCGTTGGTTGCAGGCACAGGTTGAATATGCATACCTCCGTTTGGGAAGTCTAGATATTCGCCATCTATTAAAGCGACGATCGGACGAATGAAGGCAGTCGTAGGTTTTGTAGTCAAAAGGTTGAAAGAATTATGATCAAAGTGCTCGTGAGTTACTAAGACTAAGTCAGCAGGAATAGAGTAATCTCCTGGAGCATAGGGGTCTATATAAGTTACAAATCCGTCATTTGTGGTAAGTCTAAAACTTGCATGACCTATATATAAAAGTTTTGCCATCTGATAACTCCTCTAGCTAATTTAGTCTCTAACCACCACTGACCAACAATTAAATTATTTTCTTTACATTTTTGATTGTATGT
>CAZLCK010000015.1:12849-31134 GCA_964558235.1 uncultured Coriobacteriaceae bacterium | reverse complement strand
AGGATCTCCTTTCGCTTCTGTGTAGGTCATTGTTTATGAAATCAGTTGGCGGTACTCCGCCTTCAGCTTGCCGCCGCAGACTTCCACGCACCGCTTGGAGAGCACCTCCAGGGTGTCCAAAAAGCCTTGAGAAAGGGCAAGCTCCTTCTTTACCAGGGAAAGCTCCGTGCAGCCCAAGATCACGCTGTCGCAGCCTGCTTCAAACAGCTGGGCGCTTGCTTGACGCAGCTTTTCCGGGTCAGCGGGCCGCCCGGCCTTGATGTCGTCGTAGATCAGGGACATGGTCAGCTCCTGGCCTCGCTCATCAGGCAGAGCCCATTCCAAACCGACTTTTTCCAAGGCCTTCTGGAACAGTCCCGTGCTGGCGGTGCCGGTGGTGGCTAAAATTCCCGCTTTTTTCTTACCAGCGGCGGAAAGCTCCTGGGCGGTCTCCTCCACCATGTGAAAAAAGGGGACGGAAGTGTTGCCGGAAAGCTCCTTGTAAAAGTAGTGGGAGGTGACACAGGGAGCGCACAGCACCTGAGCGCCCATGGCTTCCAGAGAATGAGCCATGCTTTTCAGCACCGGCAGGGGAGAGGGTTTGGTTTGGTCCAGGATGTAGGCGGTGCGGTCCGGCACCTGAGGATTGTTGAACACCATAATGTTCAAATGCTCTTGGTCGGTCTTGGCGTCGGTCATCCGGATGATGAGCTCCAGCAGGTAAGCGGTGGCCATCGGCCCCATGCCGCCGATGATACCCAAGGTTTTCATGGCCTCTCTCCTTTAGCGGCGAGGCTCAGTCCCGTAGGGCCTTGTTGCCGAAATACCGGCGGTATTTCTCAAAATAGTGGAATTGGTTCTTCTGGTAGTTGATCCACCGCTTCAGGGAACGGTCCCCCTCGTAGTAATAGGAGTGGTACACTTTGCCCGCCTTGACTAGTGCTCTGGCTTCCGCCTTTACATTCTCGCTTTTCACGTAGTCAAAGATGATCTTCGTGGGGATGATGGTCCACAGCACCTTGTTTTTTGCCACGGTGCAGGGCATGTCCTTGTGGTAGATCACGTCGTCCACCAGCCACTTGGCCAGATTGTAGCCGGCGGCGGTGACGAAATAGCTGCTGCGTCCTTGGCGCAGGTTCATCTCGAACAGCTTGTATTTGCCATCCCGATGGTCGTATTTCATGTCGAAGTTGGCAAAGCCCACGTAGCCGATCTCTTCCAGGAAGTTTTTCATCATCTCGTTAAGCTTCTCATCGTAGCCGTTGATGATGGCTGCGTAGCTGCCGATGCCCTCGGGAGAATGTTCCTCCAGCAGGGCGTTGCCCAAAGCGATGAGCTTCACCTTCTTGTCCCGGCCGCAGTAGCAGTTCATCACCCGCATGTTGCTGTCATCCCCGGGGATGTACTCCTGTAAGATCAGGTGGTCCTTGTAAGAGGAGGAGTAGATGGCCTCCAGAATAGCCTTGAATTCCGCCCAGGTCTGGGCTACGAACACTTTCTTCTTGTGGGGGAATCGGCAGTTCCAGTAGGCTACGGAGTCGGAGGGTTTGATAATTACTGGGAAATCAAAGGGCAGCTCCACGGTCTTGTAGTCCTCGTAGGAGCAGGTGGTGGTCTTGGGGAAGGCGAAGCCGTGCTCGGTGCACACCTGGTAGAAGTTTTCCTTGATGGAAAGTCGCATCAAAAGTTCTTCATCGATGCACTCGAAGGCGTACCCCCCCCCTTCACGAAGCTTGTCCTGATTGCGCACCAGCAGCTTGATGTAGTTGTCCCCACAGGGAACCAAAAGCAGCTTCTTGCCGCTGCCCTCATATCGCTTGGCAAAGTCCAGCAGGGTTTTGACGAACACCGCGTCGTTCTCCAGGTCAGGCTCCACCATCTCTACGGTGACGATCTTGCTAGCGAGACAGGGGCCTAATACTCCTTTGCCGATGGCCACCGACTTGATCCCGTACTCCTGATGAAAGGAGCGGGCCATGCCGTACACGTTGATGTCGCTGCCCAGCAGGACAGGCTGAAAATCGATTTCCTGGTTCATGGTTACGATTCCTCTCTTTAGAATCTCAGACGCTCCCCTGTATATCTTTTCTCCCAACTTTGAATGCTTTCCCTAAATTTTTATGAGCGTCAGCTAGACAAAAACAACAAAAATATATGTATAGCTGTGCTAGTAATAGATGCAAACAAACATAGATCAGTCTATAAGTATAACTTTTTGATATTTACTATTTGGTGGTAACTTCTCAAACTTACCGTAAGCGCTGGGGGTGTGGAATTAGAGTTCACCATCAGTGAACTTACAAATGAAGCAGTGGACGATGATACTTCATCGGGAGGCATGAATCCCTCGCCGTTTATGCTTATGTAACTCGGGTTTTTGGTATATAAATAAAAAGGTGGAGTGAAAAAAGTTAGAGTTAAGTTAGAGATTTGAGTAACAGATGCAACAATCAGATTCCTTATTTGATCAATCAGAAAATACTTCTAAAGTAGATTCAAATAAGATGTATTCTAAGAATTTGATTTATGATCCAAACGCTCCTTTGCCAGTCAGAATGCGCCCGCGTAATTTAGATGAATTGATAGGTCAAGATGATGTTGTAGGCAAAGGAACCTGGCTAAGACAAGCGATTGAATCGGATATTTTGATTCCGATTATTTTGTATGGGCCTGCTGGAACTGGAAAAACTACTATTGCTCGAATTATTGCCTCAGAAACAAAAGCAAAATTTAGAGAAGTTTCTGCTGTAAGCGGTGGGGTTGCAGATATAAGAAAAGTAATCGATGAAGCAAAGTCATCGCTTGGACTAACTGGTCGTAAGACAATCCTTTTTGTAGATGAGATCCATAGATTTTCAAGATCTCAGCAAGACGCGCTTTTGCATGCTGTGGAAGATAGGACTGTTATCTTAGTTGGCGCTACTACAGAAAATCCCTACTTTGAGGTTAATTCAGCTCTTCTGAGCAGATCGAGGATTGTAGAGCTGCATACTTTGAGTACTCAAGATATCCAAGAAGTTCTTTCAAGGACTCTAATTGATGAAAGAGGATTAGATTCAAAGATCTATATGACTCAAGATGCGCTAAAGCTAAATGCACAAAATGCTGGGGGCGATGCAAGGGCTGCTCTTACAACATTGGATCTAGCATCAGAGATCGCTCGAGATCCAAAAGACTTAACTGAGGAGGACATCGCCGAAATCAATGAAGATCCAAATTTGGAAATCCCGCTTACAAAACCTGTTATCACAACAGCTGTTATTAGTGAAGCATCTCCAAGAACGTCGCTTAGATATGACAAGAATGGTGATGAGCATTACGACATCATTTCGGCCTTTATAAAATCTATGCGTGGAAGTGATCCTGATGCTGCGGTATATTGGCTAGCTCGTATGATTGATGGGGGAGAAGATCCAAAGTTTATCGCTAGAAGGATCTTCATTTTTGCAGCAGAAGATGTTGGGAATGCAGACCCAAACGCTGTTCTAGTTGCATCCGCTGCTTTTAAGGCGGCTGAGTCTATCGGATATCCCGAGTGTCAAATCAACCTTGCACAAGCTGCAATATATATGGCTTTAGCTCAGAAATCTAATTCTTGTGTAAATGCAATTTATTCAGCTTTGGATGAGGTAAAAAATGGTCCAGCGCGAGCCGTTCCAAGTCATCTTCGCGATAGACATAGGCCTGGGTCAGAAAATTACGGGGAATACCAGTATCCTCATAATGATTCATCTGGATGGGTAGATCAACAATACCTTCCCGATGGCCTTGAAAAAGGTGCATTTTATAAACCTGGCGAACGCGGATGGGAAGCTTACCGAATTGATGCAACTGCTAGAGATAGAGACTTTAGCTTGGAATAAAACACGGTCGATATAGCGTAGGATTCTAAGAATAAACCTTGTCTAAGGTGATTTTGAATGTGAATAAAAATTGAGCATATCCTACAGACGCTAAAGGAAGGAGACTCTTCATGAGTGATTCAATGACAAAAAAACCATCCCCATCGATAGACGAATGGCTAAAAGAGGCAAAGGCCGATCCTTCTGCTGCTAGGGTAGGAATGTATTTAACGCACAATGGGATCGTTCGACAAATTCCAAAGGCTGTTGTTAGAGAAGGCGCTCAGATGGATGAGCAGGTTGTTGGCATGTCATTTAGCTATGATCAGGCTGGAGTAGATGCAGCGATCGCCAAAACAAAGCAGATGCCAGGAATCGAGTATGTTCGTGTTTGGTTAAACTCGGGCGAGCTCTCTTTGGGTGACGATATTATGTATGTCTTGATTGGCGGAGATATTCGTCCTCATGTAATCGATGCGCTTCAATCATTGGTTGGTGAGATCAAGTCGCATTGTGTTGAAGAGGTTGAAAAGCACGGCTAAAAGGCACAAACAAAAGGCACGGCTAAAGCAGAGCTAAAAGTACGGCCAAAAGTATGGCTAAAAAGCACGGCTAATTTATATGAAAATCAAGTGCAAGATAAGTTCTTTTAAAGAACCATGTGTGTGCTTTTGCTAATATAAAAGCTGCAGAGAAAACTTAATTTGGGAGTAAAAGCATGTGGGATATTGCTAGCATCGTAATGATGTGGATAGGAGTTGCTGCAATAGCTGCTCTTGTCTGGGTTTTGATAGAAGTTGCTCTTACTATGAAGAAAGCTCGTAAAACAATAGGAGAGCTCAAAGAGCGAGTCGAGCCCACACTTGCGCATGTTGAACAAATTACAAGCTCACTAGAACCTGCAGTTGAGCGCTTAGATCCTTTGATGGAGCGTGTATCTCTTACGGTTGACACAGTTAATCTTGAGCTAATGCAAGTCGACAAGATTCTCTCTGATGCTTCGGATGTGACCGGCAAGGCCAATAGTGCTGTACAAAAGATCTCTGATGTTGCCAGCACCCCATCAAATCTCATTAATGATGCTGCCAAAAAGCTTCGTGAGGCTCTTGGCAAGAAACGAGAAGAGAAGCGTGTTGAGCTTGCGATGAGTCAGCAAGAAGAGCAGGCAGAAGAGCCGGACATTGAAGACGAAAAGGCCACTCAGGATCTAGAAGAGGGTGAGAACTTGCAATCCTCTGAAATTGCTCATGAGTGGGCAAGAAGTGTCTCTGAAAAAGAAGAAGATTTATAAAAACGAGATAGACGATAAGGACGGACAAATTTCGGTGTCGCAAGATAAGTCCCAAGAGGATAGAGGATCTTTAGGCCATAACTTTAAGATGGTGTGGACACTCATCGGAATTTGTATTCTGGTAGTTGTTGTCGGTTGGGTCTTAGGTTTAATCTCGACTGCTATCTGGGCTATTGTCATCTCTGGTTTCATAGTTTTTCTATTAAAAAATCCTGTTAGCTGGCTCTCTAAAAAAGGTGTTCCTAGAGGGCTTGCTACAGGAGTTTTAGTATTGTTCCTAATCGCAGCAATTATAGCGATTTTTGTTAGTTTTATTCCTCTGGTATTCGATCAGGCTGTTACACTAGTTCAAAAAATTCCCAGCTATATCGCTCAATTTGAATCGTGGTGGGAAAGCTTTATCGACTCAAATCCAGAATTTGCCTCTAATCCAATAGTGAGTTCGTGGGCTACGCAGGCTGCACAAACAATTGCGTCAATGGCTTCATCGTTTGAAAATTCCTTTTTAACTGGCGCTCTTGGTGTTGGCAAGTCGATTGTTAATATTGTATTTGTTGGCTTTACCTCGTTTTTGGTGGCATTCTGGATTTTGATCGACTACGATCGCATGACTCAAGAGGTCCATATTGTTGCTGGTAAAACAAGTGAATGGTACCTAGTCTTATTTTCAACAATCATCTCCAGAGTTTTAGGCGGTTTTATCAAGGGCACTTTAATAGGAGCATTGATTACAGCTGCAATATCTGGGATTGGATATTGGATTTTAGGACTTCCATCTCCAGTAGTTTTGGGGATTTTAACGGGTCTTTTGTCGATCGTTCCTTATCTTGGACCTTTTATCGCAACGATCGCTATCGCTATTCTCGCAATCTTTACTAGTCCGCTTGCGTTTGTCGTCTCTATTGTTATATCCATTTTGGTTCCGTGGATTGTAAGTACTTTTATTTCTCCAAAGATCATGTCTTCTACGGTCAATTTACATCCTGGAATCACAATGCTTGCAATCATTGCTGGTGGCGCTGCTGGTGGAATGATAGGCATGGTTTTAGCGATTCCTATCGCTGCCATTGCAAAATGCATCTTTGTCTATTTCTTTGAAAGCATAACAGGGCGTCAGGTCGTTACCAAAGAAGGTGCTCTATTTTATGGTTCTCCAACAGATTCAATTGACCCAGTTGCAGATGCTACAGATAATTATCTAAACGAGCTGAAGCTTGCTGAGATCGTTGAAGAAAACGAATTGAAGATCCGAAAGATCGAAAACATGCCAAAGCGTAGAGTTTTCACGCTATTTAGAGATCTTGCTAAACCGATCGATCGTGATAGAGATGGCGTAGCCGACTCAGAACTTCACGAGGATTCAAAGAATAGATAAGCTAGGTTTAATCAAAGGTAGATAGGTAAAAAGTAGAAGAGGACTAAAGTTGTGAAGAGCTCCGAAATTCGTGAGAGATACCTTCAATTTTTCGAGGATAAGGGTTGCAAACGTATGCCATCGTCATCGCTTATTCCCGATGACCCTTCAATGTTGCTCACTTCGGCTGGAATGGTGCAATTTAAGCCCTATTTTCTCCAACAAAAGCAGCTAGATGATGCTTATATTGGAACGACTACGTGTCAGAAGTGCTTGCGTACGTCTGATATTGACAATATCGGTGCTACAGGCAGACATCTTTCATTTTTCGAAATGTTAGGTAACTTTTCTTTTGGCAAGTACTTTAAAAAAGAGATGTGTGCTTGGGCTTTAGAATTTTCTACAGATGTTCTAGGTTTTTCCCTAGATAGGCTCTACTTCTCCGTTTTTACCGATGATGATGAGACTGTAGATATCTGGAGGAATCTAGGTATTTCAGATGATCATATCGTTCGTCTTGGTGCGGATGATAACTTCTGGACTGCTGGCCCAACTGGGCCATGTGGACCATGCTCTGAGCTCTATTACGATCAGGGTTTAGAATATGGCTGTGGTAAGCCAGATTGCGCACCAGGGTGTGACTGCGATAGATATATCGAGTATTGGAACTGTGTCTTCACTCAATATGATCGTCAAGAAGATGGAACCTTAGTTCCACTCCCAAAGAAAAATATCGATACCGGAATGGGCTTAGAAAGAGTTGCAGCTTTAACTCAGGGTAAATCCACAAATTACGAGTCTGATATCTTATGGTCTTTGATTGAGCTTGCACAAGAACTTTCTAATAAAAAATATGGCGAAAACTATCAAATAGATATGGCAATGCGTATCATTGCCGATCATAGTCGTGCTGTTTCATTTATGATCGCTGACGGAATTTTGCCATCTAACGAGGGTAGGGGCTATGTTTTAAGAAGGCTTTTGCGAAGAGCCGTTAGATATGGTCATCTTTTGGGTATTGAAGGTGCATTTCTCAATAAGTTTGTAGATGTCGTTGCAGATCTTATGGGAAGTGCATACTCAGAGGTTTTAGAGAACATAAATCTCATCAAAAAGGTTGTATCTGCTGAAGAAGATAGATTCCGTCTGACTTTAGTGCATGGACAAAATTATCTTGATGAAGCGATAGATAATCTCGACGGCAAGACCCTATCTGGGGAGGTTGCTTTTGCTCTTCATGACACCTATGGATTTCCAATCGATATGACTATTGAAATTTGTCGCGATAAGGGAATTGCAGTTGATGAGGCGGGCTTTGGTATTTTGATGACCGAGCAGCGCGAACGTGCTAGAAGTCATGTTAAAGACGATGCCTGGTCAACTTATAACGGACTTTATGCAGAGATTGCAGCTGATATTCCATCCACAGAGTTTGTAGGATATGAGCAGGAGAGCTGTTCAGGACAAGTTTTAGCTATAGCTCTTAACGGTGAGCGTGTTGAGTCTGTTAACGCAGAGAGCCTAGACTCACAAGATCAGGTCGAACTCTTCTTGGATACCACGCCATTTTATGGTGAGATGGGTGGACAGGTTGGAGATACTGGCATTATAGAAAGCCAAACAGGCACAGAGCTACAGGTTGTGGATTGTACCGTTCCAGAGCCAGGCTTTACGTCTCATAAGTGTACTTTGAGCGAGGGTAATATCTCTGTTGGAGATAAAGTTGTCTCGACAATCGACGCTGCTAGACGTGCGAGAATTAAGCGCAATCATACAGCTACTCACATTCTTCATTATGCATTGCAAAAGGTCTTAGGAGATCACGTTAAGCAGGCTGGTTCTTTAGTTGCTCCAAATCGCTTAAGGTTTGACTTTACGCATTTTGAAAGTGTCTCTTTAGATCTAATTGCTGAAATCGAAAAGATCGTTAATGATCGCATCATGGAAGACCATCTAGTTTGTTACTATGAGACCTCTTTGGATGAGGCAAAAAGAGATGGTGTTACAGCGCTATTTGGCGAAAAGTATGGTGAGGTAGTAAGAGTTTTGAAGTGTGGTGACTTTTCGAAGGAACTTTGCGGCGGCACCCATGTCTCTCATACTGCTGAGATTGGATTTTTAAAGATCACATCTGAGTCTTCTATCGGATCTAACACTAGAAGAATCGAAGCCGTGACAAGCTATGATGCTCTTGCATACGTAAATGAGCGCCTAGATGTCTTGAGCGAAACAGCGGCTGCTCTTAAATCTTCCCCGATGGAAGTTGCGCTTAGAGCTCAAAGTAATGCAAAAAAGATCACTGAGCTCGAAAGGGAGCTTAAAAAAGCAAAGGCCCAGGCAAATAGTGCAGTTCAAGGCACAAATGCTAATATCACAAAGCTAGATGCGGCATACGATGTGGAATTTGTGGTATTTGATGGAACATCGATGGATGAGCTAAAGGAGTTTTGGGATAACAAAAAAGTCCAAACTTCAGGTGCATATGCAGTTGTATGTGTTTCAAAAACATCGTCAGAGTCTGTTGTGCTGCTAGCAGCTGGTAATGACTTAGCGGTTGAACAGGGATTTGATGCTGGTAAGGTTATCAAGGAGATCTCACCTCTAGTGGGTGGTCGCGGAGGTGGAAAACCAAAGATGGCTCAGGCTGGAGGTAAGGATCCTTCGGGAATCGATAAGATTGCTGGCGTGCTGACAAACCTTTTGAACTGTTCTTAGAATTGCAAAAATTAATTGTAAAAATTGCCGTGAAAGTACGCTAAGGATACACATAAGGCAGAGCCGAAAGCAAAAGTTTTGAGAATCATGGCGTTAGACATAGGACGAAAGCGTACGGGTCTTGCAGTGAGTGACTCGAGTGCTACTATGTCTACACCATTAAAAGTTTTGAGATCTCAAGAAGTCATCGATAATGCAAGTACTTTTAGAAAAGTCTTGGAAGATTACGAAGTTGAGAAGCTAGTTATAGGTATACCGATCTCTTTGGATGGTCGTGAAAATGATCATGCAAAATGGGTTCGTCAAGTAGCAGAAAAGATTTCAAAAGCAACATCTTTACCGGTTGAATTTCAAGATGAAAGATTGTCTTCTGCACAGGCTAAACGAATCATGAGAGAGCAAGGTATGACTGAAAAAGAGATGCGTGGCAAACTGGATATGGTTGCTGCATCTGTATTTTTGCAGACCTATCTAGATAGCATCAAGTAAGATAGCGTGGAAACTTCTTAAACTTGCCGCAACACCTGCGTGTTGTGCGGAGGAGTGGAAAGTTGCGAGCAAGATAGCATCAAGTAAGATGGTGTTTTCTAAATAAGACAATGCCCCCGAAAAGTTAGGAATATAATGGGCGATCGTTTTCAGGGAAGTGACAGGAAAACAGGTGCGCATGAAAGATCTAGCTCCGACCGTGAGGCGCAAAGGTATACTAAAAACCGCACGACAAGGGAGCAGCTTCATGCAAAGTCTATCCACAGAAAGGCCACCAGAGAGTTTTCTCGATACGATACTTCTGCTGTGCGTCCAAAAAAGAGCATTGTTCCAAAAGTTGTCATTGGCATAGTTGTGATTTTGGTTTTGGTTGGTGCTGGATATTTTATCTACACTAGTGTACTGGATAGCACTCCAAGAAAGACCGATATTGTAGCTGGACAAGATGTTGAAGTCACAATTCCGGAAGGAGCATCTGCTTCAGCAATTGCTCAGATTCTTTATGATAGCGATGTCGTTGCAGATGATGATGAATTTATTTCAGCAGTAGCTGCTCGCGACGCAACTTCGAGTTTGCGTCCAGGAACTTATCAGATGACAACTCTGATGGATATGGATTCGCTAATCACGATGCTTATAGATGGCCCTACTTTCTATGGCAATAAACTTGTGATACCAGAAGGTCAGCGAATTGAAGAGACAGCAGCTGCTGTTGAAGCTGCCACATCGGTCTCTGCCCAAGATTTTATAGACTTAGCCTATAGCGCTTCGGATTATGTCGAAGATTACCCATTCTTAGAGGGAGTTTACAATAATTCAATGGAGGGATTTTTGTTTCCCAAGACATATGATGTGCCTGAAGATGCAACGGCAGATGACATTATTACGATGATGCTCGATCAATTTGAAATCGAGCTAAATCAAGCCGGTGTTTCTCTTGAAGGAACAGATACAATGAGTCTTTTTGAGATCGTGACCGTTGCTTCGATGATTGAAGGTGAGACCTCGGTATCGTCAGAGATGCCTATTGTTGCATCGGTCATCTACAACAGACTAGCAATTTCTATGCGCTTACAAATCGATGCGACTGTGGTATATGCGATGGGAGATTCCTATACCGGTGGTGTCGTCACATATGATGATCTTGAGATAGATAGCCCCTATAATACCTATCTTTATTACGGGCTTCCTCCTGGGCCGATTAGCTCGCCTGGTATCGAGACAATTTTGGCAGCAATTCAACCAGAAGATACAGACTATCTATATTATGTTGCACTCGCTGGTGATGGGACACATGAATTTTTCACTAACTACGATGAATTCCTAGCTGCTCAGCAATAGTGTGTTTGTAAAGGGTTTGGTATGCCGTTTTTTAAACCAGATGAGTTTTTAACCTCTGTCGGAAAGATAGATCTTAAAGCCTTGTCCTGTGCAGGCATACAAGGTCTGCTTTTAGATATAGATAATACGATATTGTCTAGAGAGACTAATGCTTTATCTGAGGATGCTAAACATTTTTTAGAAGAGTCAAGACAGATTGGATTTAAGATCTGTTTAGTTTCGAACAATTGGCATAAAAGTGTCTGTAAGTTGGCAGATGATCTTGATCTTCCTATAATTCGAAAGTCCATGAAGCCTCTCCCATTTGCTTTTTTTATTGCTAGGAAAAAGCTTGGGATATCCAGAAAGCATTGTATTGCGGTTGGTGATCAGCTTATGACAGATGTTATAGGAGCTCATCTTAGTGGCATGAAGGCTATTATGGTTCTTCCGCTGGCAGCCAAAGACCTCTCTCATACACTTTTTTTACGCAAGATCGAAAAGCTATTACTAGGCAATGATATAAAGCCAACAAGGTAGGTTGCGTCTATTTAAAGCCAACAAGATGAGCTATGCCTATTGTTTTGTTGCACTGAAATTTTCGCACTGAAATTATCGTTCGGTTGTGTCGTCTGGCCGTATCGTTCAATCGTAAAAATATCGAATATTAAGCTGTTATCAAACCATTTCTAAACCACTTCCAAACCACGGCTTAACCGATGCTTAACCGGTTTTCAATTAGGAAAAATTCTCAGGCCGATTTGAATTTTTCTGTGCTAAGCTGCTTGCAATAAAAATGGATAAGGGGAGCTTGGCTATGGATTTTAATGCAGCGGTTTTAGGACATCCGGTGACTCATTCGCTTTCTCCGGTTATACATAATGCAATCTATAGATATAAAAATATCAATTGGGAGTATGGAAAGATCGACGCTCCAACAGCAACAGATGCGACTAGCGTTTTTAATAGATGTAAAAGCACTGCTATGCTTGCACGTACTCCAGAAGAGGCATTTATTGGACTCAATGTAACAACTCCTTATAAGAATTTAGCTCAACAACTTTGCGATAGAGCAAATGTCTCTTCTGAGATAGTTGGTGGAGCTAATACAATCTCTTTTGTAGAAGAATGCAACGAAATAACCTGTACTATGGTCGCTAGTTGCGATAGTACAGATGGCGAAGGGGCTTGTAGAGCTCTAGAGCGTCTCGGCAATCCAATTAATGGAGCAAACATACTTATTATGGGCACTGGAGCAACTGCCTTAAGCATTTTATTCTCAGCTCTTGTTAGAGGTGTAGAAAAGATCTACGTGGCTTCTCGAAATGTAGAAGATGCTACTAAGAAGGTTTCACAATTAATCGATCGAGCCAATGTTGCAAAGCAAGAAGATAGGCTTATATCTTGGGGATTTGCTGATGATATCTACCAAATCTCTGGTGACTTTTCGATGGAAAAGATCGATGTTGTAAGTTATGACGTTATAGAAAAGGTCTTGCAAGCTTGCAGTATCGTTGTGAACGCAACCCCCATTGGCATGAAGGATAGTGATGCATCTCTTCTACCTGATGGTGCTCTAAATAAAGGTCAATTTGTTTTGGATGCTGTCTATGGTTGTGGTCTAACTAAGATCTGTAGGCAGGCAGAAGAGGCTGGCGCTAAATATTCCGATGGTTTACCTATGCTAATTGAGCAGGCAATTTTATCTGCTGGGATTTGGCTTGCTAATAGCGGGATTTACCTAGAGAGCAAAGATGAGAAGCTATATCGAGTCTTAGAGCAGGCAGGAATTAGTTACTTTGGCTATAGTTGTGTGGCTGAAGTAGATTTCACACAAACAATAGGAGATGCTTAGGGGAAAAGACCCCAAACTAGCGCTCGGATGTTGCTATCGGTTGGACTCCGAGAAAAGCTTTAGCTTTGATAGGCTAAAGAAGATCTCGTTATCTATTCAATCTGTAGCGATTGTTTTTGAATGCATAGCGCTGGCATTGTACCTCTTAAATGCGAGCAATTTGGACGTGAGCAATCCAGATGTGAGCAGTTTAGGCATGAGCAACCCGGGTCTGACAGATGCTTTGAGTACACGGCGATTGTTTGGGTCGGTCTTCGGGTCGGTCTATACGTTAATTGTGCTTTTAGCGCCTACCTATTTAAGCTTACTTACAGTGCAGCTAAACATTCTTATCTTTAGTGCAATTGTGATTGGGACAGTTTCACTATGTGCACAGTTAATCATTCTTTCTTTGATCGACGAAATAACCTCTCTTTTGCCTAGAATTTTGGTAAGACCGCTCTTTGTTTTAGGAGCTTTGCGAGCATTTTTAATCTGTGCAATAGAAGGCTCTATAGCAGAATTTATAGCTTATATAGCTTGCGGTCTTGTAATTTGTGTTATTGCACTAGGTATTCCGCTTTTGATCTGGAACACAAAAAGCCTGTTTCAGTCGAGTGCTAAAGTCGCTAATAGAGTTGTAAATCGCGATCCTTCATTGTCTGCAAACAAAACTGAGCTAGTTGGCCAAGGTGATATTCGATTGATGTTAGCTCTTGGGATAAGTTTAGGTTTTTATAGTATCTATGCGTTTTTAGGTGCCGGAATTATAGGGATAGTGCGTGGAATTGTATTTAGAAATCCTAGCTTTCCTTTTGGGATATGCCTAGCTATTCCTGCAGTTGCCGTTGCACTGATACAAGTCGTTTATTTAGGTGGTAATCTATAGTGAGCTAAAGATGAAACATCGGGAATTAAAGTAATAATAGGAGCCAAATTTGAGGTATGTAAGTGCAGGAGAGTCTCATGGTAAAGCGCTAACTTCTATAGTTAGCGAAGTGCCTTATGGAATTTCGCTCAGTACTAACGATATAGATGTTGATCTTGCTCGTAGACAGATGGGCTATGGTAGGGGAGGTCGCATGGAGATTGAATCAGATCATGCGACGATACTTTCTGGTGTTAGGTTTGGCAAAACTCTAGGCACTCCGATTGCTCTGCTTATTGAAAATCGCGATAACGCAAATTGGGCTGGTCGTATGGATGTTGATGGTGAAGCTCCTTATGATTTGCAAAAAGAACAGACTCCTAGACCAGGGCATGCCGATCTGGTTGGAACTTTAAAGCTTGGCACAGATGACTGCAGAGACATACTTGAGAGAGCCTCTGCTAGAGAAACAGCTTGTAGGGTTGCAGCTGGTGCGGTCGCAAAGGCAATGCTTCGAGAGCTTGGAGTAGATATTTCATCTTATGTAACCAGGATTGGTCAAGCTAGTTTGCCTGAGAGCTATCTAGAAGAAAACGGATATGTCTTTTTAAATGATAGAGTCGATCTTTCGGAGACTCGCTGTCCCGATCCGTTTACAACAGAAGCCATGAAAGATGCTATTGAGGGTGCTAGAGAGTGCGGCCAGTCGCTAGGCGGATGGTTTAATGTTGTTGCTACAGGATTGATACCTGGTCTTGGAGGGTATCAGGATGCATCTAGCAGACTCACATCTAAGCTTGGGGCAGCATTTTTCTCAATTCCAGCAATTAAAGGCGTGGAATTTGGACTTGGATTTACAAGTGGAATTCTAGAGGGACAAGACGTCCATGACAGTATTACATACTCATCTGAAGGTGGTTATGGAAGAAAAACAAATCGCTCAGGAGGCCTAGAGGGTGGAATGACTACGGGTCAGCCACTTATTGCAAGTATTTGTATGAAGCCAATACCCACTTTGATGTCGCCTCTTGAGACTGTGAATATTCAAACACATGAGGTTACTTTGGCTTCAAAAGAGCGTTCTGATGTGTGCGCTGTTCCAGCCGCGGCAGTTGTGGCAGAAGCAGAGATGGCGATTGTTCTTGCAAGTGCTTATCAACAAAAATTCGGCGCAGATAATATGCAAGATATGATTTGTGCGATCGATAGTTACAAAGAAAGAATATCTCAGCAATGAGTGATGCTTCACAACATAGCCCTAATCATATTTTTTTAATTGGGTTTATGGGATCGGGAAAGTCAACGATTGCTCGTAAATTAGCTAGAAGATATGGAAGAGTTTCTTTTGATATAGATATTGGAATAGCTCGCATGAAGGGTAAATCAATTCCAAAGATTTTTGCGCAAGAGGGTGAGCAAGCCTTTAGGCAATACGAGCTGGAATATCTTGAATATCTGGAGGATAAGCCCAGCTCAATAATCAGCTGTGGCGGAGGTATTATCACCACCAAAGAATGTAGAGATAAACTTAGAGAGCTTGGATTTGTGGTCTTTTTGGAAGTGGATGCAAACGAGGCTCTTTCAAGAATTTCTTCGACAAAATCACGTCCGCTATTATCCAATGGATCTGACCCTCAAGCCCTATTAGAAAAACGAATGCCACTTTATTTGGAGGTGGCTGATCTTAGATTTGATACATCTAATAAAAGTGCTAATCAAGTTACAAAAGAACTTGGGGAGGAATTGCAAAAGAGGGGACTACTGTGAAAAATACCACCATCAGATTAAACCTCCCAACAGGTGTTGGATACGATATAAAAATTGGCCTAGGAACAACTAAAACCTTAGGCGAGGATCTCTCTAAAATCACAAAAACAAAGACTGTCGCATTGATTTCGGATTCGAATACATCTGGGCTTTATCAGCAAAAAATTGCATCTACATTAGAAGATGCAGGATTTGTAGTTGCAAGCTTTTCTGTTGAGGCGGGAGAGGCCTCAAAGACTATGCAATGTGCAGAGTCGCTGCATAATGCTTTGGCGCAGTACCACTTTTCTAGGGATTCGGTCGTCATTGCTCTTGGTGGTGGGGTTGTAGGAGACCTAGCAGGATTTGTTGCATCCACCTATATGCGAGGCGTTAGTTTTGTACAAATTCCAACTACTTTGCTCTCTATGATTGATTCATCTGTCGGTGGTAAAAACGGTGTCAATGTTGGACGTATAAAAAATCTAATCGGCACATTTTTTCAACCACTCTATGTTTGTGTGGATCTCGAGATGCTATTTAGTCTGCCAGAGCTTGAATGGAGATGTGGTCTTGCTGAGATGGCTAAGTCGGCGATCATAGATTCTCAAGAATTCAGTGCCTGGCTTTTTGATAATGCTGCAACTCTAAATAAGATCTCTAAATCACAGGGCGATCTTTCAACAATTAGCGAGGATGAAATAGTTGTTTTACGAAATGCGATCGCTAAGACGATCGAGTTTAAAGCGCGTGTAGTTGTTGAAGATGAAACAGAGTCTGGTAGACGGAAATGCTTAAATTATGGGCACACATTAGGCCATGCGATTGAGGCTATTGCTGATAATCCAAAAATCTTACATGGTATAGCGATATCCGAGGGTATGCGTTTTGCAGCAAGACTTGCATCCGAGACGATCGGTACGCAGCCTGGATTTGAAAAGGCTCAAGATGAGCTACTCAATGCTTTAGGGATTGAAAAACTAAATAGGCAATTTAATTGCGATGATCTCTTGGATAGAATGACTCACGATAAGAAAAGCGATGGAAAGACTATCAGCTTTGTGCTGGCAAGTGCTCCTGGTAAATGGCAGATTGAAAATTTGGATCCTGATGTGGTTATGAGCCATCTTAAAAAATGGGAGAGTTCTAAGGAGGCTTAAAGTTGGATAGGATTTCGATATTGGTTATCAATGGGCCAAACTTAAATCTTTTGGGCGAGAGAAATCCAAATGTCTATGGGTTAGATACTCTAGATGAGATTAATAAATATATCCAAACTAGCGTACGCGGCATCGAGCTTAGGATGTCAGAGATTGGAATTGATGTACAAATTAGCGTTGCATTTTATCAATCAAACCATGAGGGAGCTTTGATCGATTGCATCCAAGATGCTCGCAAGTCTTTTGATGGGATCGTATTTAATCCAGGTGCATATACTCACTACTCCTATGCACTTCATGATGCGGTTGAATCGATCAATATTCCAGTTGTTGAAATACATCTAAGTGATATTTCGCAGCGTGAAGAATTTAGACGTATCTCTGTTATTGCACCTGCATGCATTGGGCAAGTTAAAGGCCTTGGGCGTAAAGGCTATGTAGATGCAATTGAGATGTTAGTTGTAAACCTCACCGACAAGGGGAATAGCCTGTGAGAAGCAGAGTAGAGCGTTTGCAGGAGAAAATAGAGGATCTTCACCTCGATGCGTATATCTGTAGGAATACTTCAGATATCCGCTGGATAACTAGCTTTTCAAACGTATTTGATTCCGAAGATGCTCATATGGCATTGATTATCAGGGGAGTAGACGAAGTCTTTATTCACACTGATTCTAGATATTCTGCTGCTATGCGTTCAAGGGTTGCAGAATGCCTAGGCAATAATAGAGCTGATTTGGCAATAGATGATTTGGTAAGAGCTGATTTGGTAATAGATGACAGTAAGCAGACCCATGCAAAATTTGCCGCTCAGAAGATTTTTGAAGCAGTGCAACTTAGTTCAGGTAGCTCAAAGTTGCGTATAGGAATTGAGCAGGATATTCGACTAAATGAATATCGAGCAATTTGTGAAAGTCTAGATGAACAAAAGATTAGCTACGAGATCGTTACGATAACAGATCCTATAGCGCTACTTAGAGAAATAAAGGATTTTGCAGAGATTGAGACTCTAAAGAAAGCCCAAAAGATTACTGATAATGCATTTGCAGATTTAGTTGGTTGGGTAAGTGAAGGCATGACAGAGCTCGAAGTTGCCAATGAGCTCGAATATAAGATGAAGGTGCTAGGCGCAACAGGGATTGCATTTACTACGATCGCTGCATCTGGCCCTCAACACAGCGCGATGCCACATGCGGTAGCTTCAGAAAGGCGTCTGCAAAAGGGCGACTTTTTAGTCTTGGATTTTGGTGCAAAGTTCGATGATTATTGTTCGGATATGACAAGAACAATCGCTATTGGTGAACCATCGGATGAGTTAAAAAGGATCTACGAGGCAACTTTAGAGGCTCACGAGTTAGCGAAGTCCAAGATAGATGTTGGAATGACCGGATCTCAAATTCACAATTTCGCAGAAGAATCGATTGCAAAAGCTGGCTATGAGGGCACATTTATTCATTCGCTTGGACATGGAGTTGGAATAGATATACATGAGAGTCCAAATCTTTCTCCTAAAAATAAATGCGAGCTTGTGGCTGGAAATGTTGTAACTGTTGAACCAGGTATTTATATTCCTGGAATTGGTGGGGTTCGAATAGAAGATTATGGAGTTGTAACAGAAAATGGCTTTGAATCATTTACTCAAAGCCCACATGATCTGATCGTAATTAAGTAGTAAGTTATAGCCTGTTTT
>CAZLCK010000015.1:4209-12749 GCA_964558235.1 uncultured Coriobacteriaceae bacterium | reverse complement strand
TAAACAATATTTCGTTTAGTCCCATAAGACGGGATTAGATTTGATATAACCAGATAGCGATTAAAGGAAAAAGAGAGGAGGCTTTGATGAGGACACTCCATATCATGGACACAACTTTGCGTGATGCTCACCAATCTCTTTGGGCCACGAGAATGCAAACCGGAGACATGCTTCCAATTCTTGGAAAGATGGACAAGGTCGGATATTGGGCCATAGAGGCATGGGGAGGTGCTACATTTGATACCTGTCTGAGGTTTTTGGATGAAAATCCTTGGGAAAGGCTTCGCGCAATTAAGAAGCATTGTCCAAATACTCCAATATCAATGCTCTCCCGCGGTCAAAATCTAGTTGGATATCACCATTATTCAAAGGATATTGTCCAAAGGTTTTTAAAGACAGCACATAGAAATGGTGTAGATGTATTTAGGATTTTTGATGCACTAAATGACATCCGCAATGTCTTAGATAGCGCAGAGGCTGTAAAGGAATGTGGAGGGCATCTTGAAGGCGCAATCTCCTATACTGTAAGCCCAGTTCACACTCTAGATAGCTATATTGATTTCGCTTTGAAGTGGAAAGAACTGGGTGCAGATTCTATTGCTATCAAAGATATGGCTGGAATGCTTACACCTTACAGAACTGAGCGCATGGTGTCGGCTCTTCGTGAGGAAGTTGGCCTTCCAATTCATCTTCACTGCCACTATGTTGGTGGTATGGCGCCCACAAATTACATCAAGGCTGCTGAAGCTGGTGCTGCAATCGTCGATACAGCTAGTGCACCTTTGGCATTTGGCAACTCTCAGCCAGCTGTCGAGATGATCGTAGCTGCTCTAAAGGAGTCTGGCTATGACACTGGACTAGACCTAGAGCTTCTCTTTGAAATCGCACAGTATTGGGAGGAAGTGCGCAAGCGTAATCATTACAAGCGCGGCGTTAGCTCTCTAATTCATATGCAGGTCTATAGCCATCAAGTTCCTGGTGGAATGATGAGCAACCTTATTAGCCAGCTTGAGATTCAAAATGCTCAAGATCGCCTGCAAGATGTTATGGATGAGATTCCAAAGGTTAGAGCAGAGGTTGGATATCCGCCTCTAGTTACTCCTATGTCTCAGATCGTTGGAACTCAAGCAGTTCTAAATGTTATTACAGGAAAGAGATGGTCTGTTGTTTCGTCAGAGATGAAGGACTATCTATGTGGATATTACGGCAAAGCTCCGGGACCACTCAATTTCGATATTGTTGCAAAAGTTTTAGGTAATAATATTCAACCGTTAGACCCAGATGTTTCGCCTGCGACACTTAATACAACTCCTTATTCGCAATATGAAGAGGAGATTGGTGATTTAGCAAGAAGCGAAGAGGATGTTTTAATGTACGCTTTGTTCCCAGAGACAGCTAGAACATTCTTATCGAAGCATCGTTCATCTGAAAGAGTCAATTTCATGCTTGAGGAGGAATCTCGAGGAACCATAGAGGAGGATTACGTGGATATCAATCAAATTAAAGACCTCATCAAGGCAGTCGAGGATTCCAATGTTGGAGAGGTTACTGTCGAAGAAGCTGGTATGAAGATTACCATTCGTGCTCAGGGCGAAGCTCCAAGCCAACAGATCTTAGTTGGACAAGCTCCTACACTGACTCCTCTAAATGATGATGGCTCTGAGCCAGCTCCAAAGATTGAGGATGGCAGAGAAGATCGTCCACTAGATTGGATCGCAATTACATCTCCTATGGTAGGAACCTACTATCAAGCTCCTGCTCCAGGTGCAGATCCATTTGTCAAACTTGGCGATGAGGTTATGGCAGGTCAGTCACTTTGCATCGTTGAGGCTATGAAGCTCATGAATGAGGTTCCAGCCGAGCAGATGGGAATCGTCCGTGAGATTTGCCTAGAAGATGCAACTCCAGTTGAATTTGGGACGGTGCTCTTCTATATCGAGCCAATCAATGATGGCCTAGATCTCTAATGGAGGCTTGCGAGATATGTTCTCAAAGATCCTTGTAGCTAATAGAGGAGAAGTTGCGCTCAGGGTAATTCGTGCAGCTAAGGAGATGGGAATCTCCACAGTTGCTGTCTACTCGATTGCAGATAAGTATACCGAAGCAGTACAAATGGCCGATGAGGCGGTATGTATTGGCGAAGCCCCTTCGGCAAAGTCATATCTGTCAATAGCTGCTATCATCGGTGCTGCCCAAATTACTGGGGCTGAGGCAATTCATCCAGGATATGGTTTTTTGGCTGAAAATTCTGAATTTGTCAGAGCATGCAAAGATAATGATATTGTCTTTATCGGTCCAGATGCTGATGTTATGGACTCGATGGGCAATAAGTCAAATGCCAAAGAAATAGCTCAAAGGGCAGATGTTCCAACAGTTCCAGGAAGTGATGGAGTTGTTGAAACTGTCGAGGAAGCCAAGGCCTTTGCTGAGAAGGTCGGCTATCCAGTGCTAGTTAAAGCAAGTGCTGGTGGCGGTGGCAAGGGTATGCGTGAGGTTATGGATCCCGCAGAGATGGATAGTGCCTTCGCCACAGCTAAAAGTGAGGCTTTGTCTGCTTTTGGAAACGATGACGTATATATCGAAAAGTTGATACTTCGTCCTCGTCATGTGGAGATTCAAGTTCTTGCCGATACTCATGGTAATCGAGTACATCTTTGCGAGCGCGATTGTTCCGTTCAGCGTCGACACCAAAAGCTCATCGAGGAGGCTCCCTCTCCAGTTTTGAGCGAACAACTTCGTCAAGAGATGGGTGCAACTGCACTTCGTATGGTGCAAGAAAGCGGATATACTAACGCCGGTACTGTGGAATTTTTGCTCGATGTTGATGGCAGCTATTACTTCATGGAGATGAATGCTAGAGTGCAAGTTGAGCATGGCGTCTCTGAGATGATTACTGGTGTCGATATCATTAAAGAGCAGATTAGAATTGCAGCTGGCGAGGAGATGTCTTGTAAGGATAGAGCTCCATTCTCGCCATTTGGACATGCAATTGAATTTCGTATTAATGCCGAAGATCCTTTCAACGACTTTAGGCCAAATCCGGGGAAGATCACAACGTTAAGAATGCCAGATGGCCCAGGAGTTAGGGTAGATACTCATATCTATCAAGGATGCGAAATTCCACCTTATTATGATTCGATGCTTGCAAAGCTGATTGTTTGGGGTATAGACAGGCAAGAGGCCTTAGCTCGTGCAAGAAGAGCTTTGGATGAATTTAAGATCGAGGGAATTGAGACGACCATACCTTTTCATAGACAAGTAGTTGATAATGAGGCATTTGTCTTAGGAGATGTTTACACAGACTTTCTTGAGAAGGAATTTAACTACTAATTTGAGCTTTGAATACTAGCGACTTGCTCTTAAAATTCTTTTAGAGAGAAAAGTATCTGTGTAGAGTTAAAAATAGGAGCGCCTTAGATGAAAAATGCATTGAAATCAAACGCAAGCATCTCTCGAGTTGAAAAAGATTCTCCTGCAAAAGCTATAGCAAGGCTAGGTATTGCTCCGGGTGTTATCGAGACAATAGTTGCTTCATCGGCTGCAGAAGTACCCGGTGTTGCCGAGGTTGGCGGTCCAAAAGTATCGCGTAAAAAATTCAATTCTGTATTAGCTAAAGATGGGATTAGTGGTGTCAAGATCATAGCTGAAGGCGACAATATGATCATAGATATCAGAATTCAGATTTTTTACGGTTATAAATTAAAAGATATCGTAGAGGGCATCCGCACTAATGTCTCCGATGCGTTAGCAAGTCATGCTGGTATCGAAGTCGATGCAATTAATATCTATGTCTCGGCACTTCGTTTTGAGGAGATCTGAGAAAAGGTGTCTACAAAACAATCAGGGCCAACATTGCGTAGAACTCGCGCTAGAGTTCAAGTCATGCAGATTTTGTTTATGTATGATTTTGTCGAGGTTGCTTCTTCAACAAATGAGGTTGCCAAGGGTGTTTCTGAAGTTATGGATGGGGTTGTAATTGAGCCCTATGCAGTGGAGCTATTTAAGGGTATCAAAGAGAATATCGAGCAGATCGACAAGATAATAGAAGAGGCATCCGAGAACTGGTCGATTTCTAGAATGGCCATAACAGATCGCTCTATTTTGCGTATTGCTGTTTATGAGATGTTTTTTAGGCCTGATATCCCACTAGGCGTTTCTATCAATGAAGCTGTGGAATTAGCTCAAAGCTTTGGCGGCGAGGACGATTCTTATCGTTTTGTAAATGGGATTTTGGGAAGAGTTGCAACTCAGCTTGATGAGGATTTAAAAAATCAAGAATAATAATCTTTTAAAACGGCAATCTCTTATAAATAGAATTATTTGTACCTACTACAAAGGGATTGTATGAAGGGATTGCTTTTTAGTAAGGAGAAATACAAAGATGGAACGTCGCACAGAAAGCCAAAGCTCCTATTTACGCATAAAGAATCATCTTGATGAGATTTTGGAGCAGATTAGATCTGGTGACTTAGCTTTAGAGCAGGCTCTTGATTTGTATGAAGAGGCAATAAGATTAGGAAATAGTTGTGCTGATCTAATCGACATGACAGATTTTTCGTTGGAAGAGATTGAATCTGCTGCTCTCGCATCTTCGGACGATCTATCTGCTGAAGCAGATGAGGAAAAAGCCAACGAGGATAGTTTAGATAGCGAAAACGAAGATCTTGCAGATGTTGCAGATGCCGAAAATGTTGCAGAGTAAAGGTAAAGATCTAAAAGTGTAACTAGGAAAAAGTGTAGTTGTGATCTAGGAATTGCTTATCCAAAAAGCCTTTATAATTGTACTTTAATTGATAGTTAGTTTAAGGGGGCGGGAAAATGATTGAAACTCATAATGGTGAGTCGAAGTTTGGTAGCAATCAAAGCCTGCCCGAAAATCAGTATCTACTCACGAGCATAAATGATCCTAAGGATTTGAATAAGCTCACCTACGCAGAGCTTGAAGAGCTAGCTGCAGAGCTTCGGGCTATGATCATCGCGATTATGTCTAGAAATGGTGGTCATCTAGCCTCATCTTTGGGTGCGGTTGAGATCATTTTGGCTTTGCATAGAGTCTTTTCTTCAAAGGATGATGATATCGTTTTTGACGTGGGCCATCAGACATTGGCTCACAAGCTTTTAACAGGACGCCTCGATAGGATTTCAACCCTTCGTCAATTCAATGGAATCTCCGGCTTTCCTCGCAGAAGCGAAAGCGACCATGATGTCTACGATTCTGGACATGCCTCGGATTCACTCTCTATAGCAATTGGACTTTTGATTGCTAAGAGGATGTCACATAATCCTGGTGAGGTGGCTGTGATGATAGGAGATGCTTCGATTACTGGAGGCCTATCATTTGAAGCCTTAAATCACATTGGACAAGAGGGAAAGAACCTCATTATTGTTCTTAACGATAACGGCATGTCGATCTCCAAAAATGTCGGCGCTATCTCGCTATTTTTAGGCAAGATTCGCCTAAGCGAGGAATATAAATTTTTGCGTAACAAAGTTGAACATCGTGTAGAGTCTTTAGGAAATATCGGTCGAATTGCAGTTGAAGTTGGCGAAAATGTCAAAAATTCCTTTAAGAAATTACTAGTCGGCGGAACATTTTTTGAGGATTTGGGGATTACCTATATTGGGCCAATCGATGGCCATAATATTGAATCTCTTGAGCAGGCGATGATTGCTGCTAAAAACACAGATGGCCCAGTTTTGATCCATGCTGTAACAGTCAAGGGCTTAGGCTATAAGCCAGCCGAAGAGAGACCTGAAGTTTTCCATGGTGTGGGAGGCTTTGATATAGAGACTGGAGAACTTGCTAAATCTGCAGGTTCGTCTGGTTTTACCAAAGTCTTTGGCAAGTTGATGACTTTAGAGGGAAGAAAAAATCCCGATCTTGTAGCAATCTCAGCAGCTATGGGTGATGGAACTGGCTTGATTGAGTTTGCACAGAAGTTTCCAAAGAGATTTTTTGATGTAGGAATTTCTGAAGAGCATGCCGTTACCTTGAGTGCTGGTTTGGCTCTAGGCCATAAAATGCCTGTTGTTGCTATATATTCAACATTTTTACAGCGTGCTTATGACCAGATTATGATCAATGGTGCTCTCCAAAAGCTCCATATTGTCTTTTGTATAGATAGAGCTGGAATTGTTGGACGAGACGGATCAACTCACCACGGGCTTTTTGACATTGCTTATCTACGCTCGATGCCTAATATGACAATATTGGCACCATCTAGTACAGAAGAACTTGCTGGAGCATTTAGGTGTGCGCTTCATGAACTGGATGGTCCTGTTGCAATTCGCTATCCGCGTTCGGCTAAAGACAGCTATGAGCCTACAGGTGATGAGGAGCCTTGGGAGATCGGTAAGGCTGTATGTGTGCAAGATGGTCAAGATGTGGCGATTTTGGCACTAGGACGAATGGTCGAGCAGGCAAAAGAGGCTGCGGAGATCCTAGCAAAGAAAGATATCAGTTGCGCAATTTATGACATGAGATGGGCTAAGCCAATCGATCAAGATTGCGTAATAGCTCAGGTTGACAAGGATCTAATTGTTACCATCGAAGAGGGGACTTTGTGTGGAGGATATTCCAATGGGGTTCTAGAGATTCTAAACGGCTGCGATAGACAGACTCCAAAGGTTATCCAATTTGGTATTGATGATGACTTTGTAACTCATGGAAGCGAAGATGAGTTGTTCGAAATGCTAGGCCTTACTGGGCAAAACATCGCCAAACGCATCGAAGATGAGTATAAAGCAAGAAAAAAAGATTAGGTTAGACAGCCTGCTTGTTCAACGTGAGATTTATCTATCGCAAGATGAGGCTAGACGAGCCTGTCTTGCAGGAGAAGTAACAAGTCCACAGGTAAAGATTTCAACACCTTCGCAGTTGGTTAGTCCCGATATCGAGCTTCATATAAAGCCTCAAAGGAGGTTTGTATCGCGCGGCGGAGAAAAGCTTGCAAGCGCACTCAGTAGGCTCGATTTTAACCCCGAAGGGCTAAAATGCATCGATGTTGGAGCATCTACAGGCGGTTTTACCGACTGTCTTTTGCAACATGGAGCTGCCAAAGTGGTGGCTGTGGATGTGGGCTATGGGCAGTTTAGTTGGAAACTTAGGAACAATAGTAAAGTCGATCTCTTTGAGCGCACCAATATAAGAAATGCAAATCTTAAAGAACTCGGTGCACCATTTGACCTACTTGTTGCAGATCTCTCTTTTACAACTCTTTCAAGCTTGCTAGAGACTTTCAAAAAGGCGCTTAGTTTTGATGGCCATCTCTTAATAATGGTTAAGCCGCAATTTGAACTCGATAGCTCTATGGTTGGCGAGCATGGAGTTGTTCGTGATTTTGCTGCACATAAGCTAGCTATACAAAAAGTTGTTGATGCTATGCTAGATTCAAACTTTGTTATTTTAGGTGCGTGTGCTTCATCTATAAAAGGCCCTAAGGGCAACTCTGAATTCTTTTTACTTGCAACGTTAAATGCTTCTCAGGTACCACAAGTGATAGATTATGAGGGTATGATTAATAAGGCTGTCGAACAGGCGCATAAAAGTAAAGGTGATCGTTAAATGAAACATGTCCTCATTGTTTATGCTCATATCAAGCCAATTGCCGAGCAAAAAACTATCGAGCTGTCTAATTGGCTAAATGAACAGGGGATATCCACTTATGTCATAAAAGCGGAAGACATTCTCGTTAACGGGGTCTTTTCGACCTACTTGATGGATATTATCAATGATATCGATCTAATCTGCTCACTTGGTGGCGACGGTACACTTTTGTCATGTGCTCAGATTGTCTTTAAGCGAAATATTCCCGTTTTGGGATTTAATTTTGGAACGCTTGGATTTTTAAATGGAACAAGCCCAGACGCCATGGAAGAGAATGTAATCGCCGCTTTGGAAGGAAAGCTAAATACTCAAACTCGTAGTGCTCTAGATGTTGAAATCATCGATATCGAGGGTAAAATCAGGCGCTATAGTGTGCTAAACGAAATGGCTATCACAAGAGGTCTCACAGGATCGATGATTCGCTATGAGATAAAGATCGATGGAGAGACTCTCACAAAGATGCGAGCAGATGGCGTTATAGTTTCTTCTCCAACTGGGTCAACAGCCTATTCGCTTTCTGCTGGTGGTCCGATCGTGACACCTACGCTTTCTTGTATGATAGTTGTTGCTCTCGCGCCGCACTCACTTGTTTCAAGAGCCTTAGTGACCGGTGAAAACGAGACTGTAACGATCCTTCCAGACATAGAGCGCGATTGCTCTGTAATCTTAGATGGTTTTTCGCTCTCAAATCATATTAGACCTGAACAGATCTCTATAACGGTTAGAAAAAATGCACTTACGCTACTCTCATATAATGCTCCGAGTTTCACACGCTCGGCTTCGAGGGTCTTCTTTGGAGTAGATTGATGATTGAGTCGTTGCACATCAAAAATCTAGCTCTCATCAAAGAGGCTGAGATGTATTTCCCTTCTGGGCTTATCGTTTTAACAGGTGAGACTGGTGCGGGAAAGACAGCTCTTTTGGGTGCAATTAG
>CAZLCK010000015.1:0-4109 GCA_964558235.1 uncultured Coriobacteriaceae bacterium | reverse complement strand
CGGAAGAACTGTTTCACAAAATCTCTCTGAGCAAACTACATTGATTGTTAAGCGCAAAGTCTCTGGTGATGGAAGATCTCGCTGTTATCTAAACGATGAGCTTGTTAAAGTTGGCACACTTTCTAATATAGTGGGCAGTCTAGTTGAGATCCACGGCCAACATGACCAGCAAGTTTTGATGAATAGCGCAAGTCATTTGGGCTTTTTGGATCGGTGGGGAAGCTCATCGATCGAGCCGGCAAAGAAAAAATATCTGACTGCCTATAGAAAATATCAAGATGCGTGCGATATATTGCAAAAGCTTCAAGAAGCTGCATCTATGAGTAGCTATCAGCTTGAACAGGCGCAGTTTATCTGCCAAGAGATCAGCAAGATTCACCCCCAAGCTGGGGAGCTAGATGAGTTGGAGAGAAGTCTTCCAATCCTAAGGAATGGTGAGGCATTAGCCCAAGCAGCAGGCGATGCCCTCTATGCAATTAGGTCTGATGAGGGAGTTCTTGATTATCTGCACAGAGCACGTGAGTCCCTAAATCGCGTGATGGGAACGGATCCAAAGCTCGACAAACTGTATCAAAGGATTGAATCTGCCGAGATCGATATAGAAGATATCGCTATGGAGCTAAGTGCTTATGCGGACTCGGTCGAATTTGACCCACAAGCTTTAGAGAATGCTCTCAACAGACTTGGAGAGCTCGATGGCCTTGTGAAGAGATTTGGCCCGACCTACGATGAGATGTTAAAACGCTGGGACGATGCAGTTAAAATTGTCGAACAGTCAAAAAGTAATCCCGATGAAATCCAGAACGCAAAAAAACGTGTGGAGGAGTCGGCTCAAGCTCTAAAGGATGCTGGAAGCGTACTTCAGCAAGCAAGATTAAAGGCCTCTAAACAGTTAGCTGAAAAGCTTTCTGAGAGTGCAGCCGATCTAGCTATGCCTTCGTGTTCATTTTCTTTTGACGTTGAAGAGCTCGATTTTGATTCGTGGACAACGAAAGGCCCGGCAAAGTTTGAGCTGACCTATTCTCCTGGAAAGTCGATTGCGCATCGCGCTCTTTCACGTATTGCAAGTGGTGGCGAGCTTTCGCGAGTCATGCTTGCGCTCGAAAGCGTGCTTGATGATGAAAACTCCTCTAGAACAATGATTTTTGATGAGGTGGATGCAGGTGTTGGTGGCGCTGCGGCGACAAGTGTGGCTCAGCGCTTAGGTCAGCTCTCTCAAAATCATCAGGTGATCGTAGTAACGCATCTTGCACAAATTGCCGCTCAAGCAAGCTCTCACTTTTTAGTTGAAAAAATCACAGATGAACAAGATGGCGCTCCTGTAACTACTATTCGAGAAATCAGCGGAGATGAGCGTGTCAAAGAGATCGCTAGAATGCTTGCTGGGACAGATGATGAGATTGCAATCGAGCATGCAAGGTCACTTCTTGAACAGAGTGAGCTTAGCGAATAAGGTGGGCAGTAGTTCTTATGTCTATCAAGGGAAAAGTTCGTCTTGGGAGATCAACAAAGAGACTTGTGCCTAATTTATTGCCTGGTGAGATTGCAATAATCAGTCATGAGGATGTTGACAGACTAAACGCTAGTGGCTTGGTAAAATCGCAAGTAAAAGCTGTAATCAACGCAAAATCTTTTATAACAGGAATCTATCCAAATTCTGCTCCACAAATAATTCTGCAAAATAATATTCCAATTATCGATGATGTTGGCGAGGAGATTTTTGACAAGCTTCACAACGGAGACTTAATTACAATCGATGGATCAAATATCTATCACGATGGCCAGCTTATCGCTGAAGGCACACTGCTAACAAACGCGATCGTTGAACAGAGAATGCAAGATGCCAGCGCCAATATGAAACAAAATTTGGAAAATTTTGTTTCAAACACCGCAGAATACCTCAAAAATGAGGGTGGAGAGCTTCTGTATAGCAATACATCCCCAGAGATCGAATGTGATATGTCATCCAGGCCAGCTTTGGTCGTTGTGCGTGGTCCAGACTATGTTGAGGATCTAGCTATCTTGCGCTCATATATAAGCGAGTTAAAGCCGGCCATAATTGCAGTAGATGGTGCGGCTGATGGTCTAATCGATCTAGGTTATAAGCCAGATGTGATCGTTGGAGATATGGATTCAGTTTCTGACAGTGCATTGATGTGTGGAGCTGAGATAATCCCTCACGCTTATGAGGATGGAACATGTTTAGCTAAGGGTCGGCTAGATAAGCTAGGTGTTGAGTATAAGCTATGGGCGCTTACTTGTACGAGTGAGGATTTGGGGCTTTTGTTGGCTTGGGAGAAGGATGCCGATCTGATTGTTGCCGTTGGAACTCACACCAATGTCATTGAATACATGGAAAAAAATAGACAGGGTATGGCCTCTACCTTTTTAGTTAGATTGAGAGTTGGAACTAAATTGGTAGATGCCAAAGGAGTAAGTAAGCTTTATCGTCCAGCTCCGCCAGGTAAATATTTATTCTTGGTAATACTGGCTGCTTTATCAGCAATTTTAGCTACGATTTTTATCTCTGAGCCTTTGAGGAATACTTTAGCAATTATGTGGTTGACGCTTAGAACAACACTAGGTTTTTAAGACAAAAGCGTTGAAGGACAACATATGTATAGTTTTAAATATCATCTTCTAACAATTTGTGGAGTCTTTTTGGCACTTGCAATTGGACTTTTGCTAGGTGCTGCAATCGGTGGAAGCGGTCTTTTGAACACCACCACAACAGAGCTTGTAGAAGCGTTGTCACAGCGCTTTACGAATCTTGATACACAAAATACAGAGTTGTCACTAGAAAATGAGCAATATAGTGCACTTAGCGCATCTTTTGTAGATCAATGGGATGATGAGCAACTCACTGGACAAGATGTTCTTATCATTAGTGGCTCCGATAGTTCTCAGCTAGATATAGCTCAAGAGATTGCCAATAATATAATTGCAGCTGGTGGGAGAGCAGTTCAGCTTCAGGTGAACATGGAATCGTTTGGACTAAACGATGAACAGGTTTTGGCTAGCTTGCAAGAGGTTTTGCCCGAAGTTGATGGGCGTGATTATGCGGATGTTATTTGTGATGCTTTATTTAGTGAGTGGACATCGAACATTCAAGAAGGATCTACATTCGATGGCGGTAGAGTTTCGAGTTCGCAAATCTCAGCTGAGGATATAGATGCTTATCCAGTTACGTCAACTTTGGTTCAAGCTGGTGTTTTAACGTTTGTGAACAGCTCTTCAATTCCTGATTCCATCAATAGCATTGTGGATGTGATGGTCTATGCTTCTGTATCGGATGAAGAAGATCAAAGCGAAGATGATGCAGTAACATATCTTGCAGATCCTATTGGTGTTCAAATTGCTCAGCTTTTTTCTGACATGGGATATCCGGCATTATTAACACAGACTGAAGATGCTAGTAGTTCTTTGATGGAGGAGGCATCTTCTCGTGGATTGGCCGGTCTTAGTTCATGTGAAGGAACGATGGGTAGATATTCTCTAATATCGCTGTTGTCTAGCGGGGAAAAAGAGGTATATGGGCCAGATAGAGATAGCGACTTTTGGTTCCCGGCATTAAGTGAGTAATAGGATTTCTTTAGCTAAGAGCATCAAAGCTGTCAGGGTCGAGCATGAATTGCTTTAGCCCCATCGTTACTATTCCAGAAAATTATCAATCTTGCACAATTTCTGGAATAGATTTTACCGCACGTGCCATAAAGTCTTTGTCTTTAGGCATTTTGAGCAGCATAATCACTAGATCGACGCAGTTCAAGTCAGCCTATACCATGCGCTCAGGTTGCGATTTCAATCAATCATTAATAGCTTGTTAATAAATACTGGCTTAAAATCAATCTATTTCCCCAATTACAAATTTTTTATAGACAAATTCCCCCCCCCCCCCGTTACGCTTAAGCGTAGTGAAAATCAGTAGAACCTTATCAAAACCTATATAGGCTATATAGCTCATCTAATTGGGTTTTAGCCTGAATAAAAGTTAAGAAGCCTAAATGTAGTAGAAAAAACAGGGGAAAAGATCATGAAAAAAGGTATAGAGACCACTAAACATTCATTACTTCATAAAGTAATAGCTTGTGTTTTAAGTATTGTTCTTA
>CAZLCK010000014.1:29748-32507 GCA_964558235.1 uncultured Coriobacteriaceae bacterium | reverse complement strand
TGATCGCTCGCACCTATCAGCCCGAATACCAGCACGAGGGAATACGAATCGTAGATGCTGCCGATTGGCTAGCTAGAGTGGTTTATTAATGATCTTGCTAATCAGTCTATTCTTCGTCTCACTAAAAACCTCACTCAAATTTGAGTGAGGTTTTTAGTGATGCGATAAATTTTGATAACTTTGCAAAAGAACGCTAACTTGTCTGTAAGTTAGTTTTCCAACCTATATTCGTAAGCTAGTTTTGCTCAGGCATCTTAGGAACTATGCTTTCATATCCCATCAAAAGATCACGTGGCATAGCCTCAAAGATCTCATCGACTGTCCAAGAACCGCTTTTTGTAATAACCTTGCGCTCGATTGGCTCATGATGCCAGATAATGGCGCTGCCAGCTAAGGTAAAGACAGATCCACTAACATCTTTAGACTCATCAGAAGCAAGCCAAACCAAAAATGGCACAACCTCTTCTGGACCAGGGGTTTCCTCGTATTTAGGAACATATGTTGGATATATACAGGTCTTAAAGTCAGAAACTTCGTCGCGTGCATCTAATTCGTATGCTGCACGTGTTCTTGCAAATGGACCAAAGGCATTACAGGTAATTCCATATTCAGCAAGCTCAATTGCAGCTCCGCGTGTTAGTCCAACAACACCGGCATTGGCTGTGCAATACTCAACGTGCTTAAAGACATCACCCATCATTGCGCGCGAAGTTGTATTGATTATGCGACCGCCATCTCCTTGCTCTATCATGTAAGGAACAGCATGTCTCATAACATTAAAGTAGCCTTTTGGCTTAACTCCTGTAACGCGATCCCACATCTCTTCTGAGATATCAACAAATGGGGAAAATCCAAAGCTGCCTGCAATGTTTGCAACGATGTCGATACGTCCATAAGTTTCGACGGCAAAATCCGCCAGCTTTTTGCCCTCTTCGAATTTTGCAATGTCTGCATAACAAGGGGTTGCCTCTCCGCCCATCTCGCGGATCGTTGCGGCAGTTGTCTCAGCGTCTCCAGTGCATTCGTCATGAACTTTCTTAAACCAAGCCTTGCGTTCATCCGATAGCTTTTCATATTCTTCAGGTGAGATATTATCTCCATCAGCAAGTGGACGACCTTTAATTGGGCTTCTATTGTTGGTAATGACCTTTGCGCCCTCCATTGCCAATCCAATAGCAAGGGCTCTACCTACACCCTGACCAGATCCAGTGACTATGGCAACCTTGCCTTTTAGATGCTCTCCCATATCAGAGCCTTTCTGTTTGATGACCAAGCTTTAAATCGTCTATTAATTGTAATCTGCATATCTTCTTACCACTAGTGCAGACAAAGTCTGTAGAGATTAGAAGTACTCTTGTCATAGTTTGCCTAGCTCCACTTTGACTAGTGAGAGATTGAAGATTGTTATTGATAGCGATCTAGAAAATGTGTTTAGTGGCCCTCGCCAGCCATCATTCCAACAGCATGATCTAGCTGCTCATAGATACCGTCCCAATTTTCTTTAGCCGCTTTGAGGCTTCCTGGAAGATTAATCACGAGCGTTCGTCCGCGCTGCATACAAACTGCTCTAGACAGCATCGCGCGACCAGTTATTTTTATCGAATGTGCGCGCATTGCCTCAGCGATTCCGGGCACGTTGCGCTCACAAACATCTGCAGTTGCCTCAGGTGTAACGTCTCTAAGTGAAAGACCACTCCCACCGCATGTCAAAACCACGTCGACTTTAATATTATCTACAGCATCAACTATCGCGTTAGCTATCACGTCGCGTTCATCTTTTACGATAATGTGACTTGCAACCTCCCAGCCCTGATCTTTGATAAGTTTTTCAAGAGCTGCTCCGGCAGTGTCCTCTTCAATATTTCTTGTATCTGAACAGGTAATAATTGCAAACCTAATAGTCATTATTGCTCCTTTTTTGCTGTCGCTTTTGCCCATCTCTTTTATATCCGTCTCGCGCACGGCTTGCCTCGTGCATAACCCGTCTCGTGCATAACCCGCCTCGCGCACGAGAACATTTTCCTCATCGCAGCGCTTTAGTCTTGCGTCCAAAGACCGGTCTGGCAACATGGTACCTTATCACAGCACTGTAGTTGCTAATTTAGTCGCGTGTCCAAAGCCCGGTTCGGCCACCTTCTTTTCTAAGCAATCTAATATTTTCGATCTCCATTCCTCTGTCGACTGCTTTGCACATGTCATAAATCGTTAAGCATGCAATAGAGGCTCCGGTTAGAGCTTCCATCTCAATTCCAGTCTTTCCATCAACACCTGTAGTTGAAATAACATGTAATCCAACACGACCATCTTCGCGATCTCCGGGTCCAATAACCTCAATGTCGATCTTGGCTTTGGTGATATTGAGCGGATGACACATCGGAATTATGCTCGACGTGGCTTTAGCTCCCATAATCCCAGCGATTCTAGCTGTTGCTAAAACATCTCCTTTTGGAGCATCATTTCCTACGATCATATCCAGCGTATCTGGATGCATAAAGATCGAACCCTCGGCGACTGCAATTCTGTGCGTGACATCTTTTTCAGAGACATCTACCATGCGTACCTCGCCCTTTTCATCCACATGGGTAAGGCTTGTTCTGTCCTGTTCAATATTTTCAGCATGTCCGGCGCTAAGTCCGCCCGGTATATGAGTATTGTTTTGAGATTTACTCATCTGTCCACCTAACCTCTACCGAAAGTTATGTTTTGCGATTTAAAAGTATTTTGTGTGGGTTCAGCTTCTCTTTTCATCCTCAATTTTT
>CAZLCK010000014.1:6321-29648 GCA_964558235.1 uncultured Coriobacteriaceae bacterium | reverse complement strand
TGCTCATCTGGTTTTGTGTTTAGCGACTCATATAAGACCTGTCGAATATCGTCGTCACTGCCATATCTGACAGCATCTCTAACTTTAAATTCCAAATCGGAGAACAAACATGGACGCAAAAAGCCATCTGCTGTAAGGCGCAGCTTGTTGCATGATCCACAAAAATGGTTCGAAAGTGGGGAGATAAAGCCGATTGTGCCAGCAGCTCCTGGAATCTTCCAATAAGCTGCAGGGCCACTGCCAGCTGGTGCATCGCCTTTCTGAACTGGAACTAAGCTACCAAGGCCTGCCTTCTCGCACAGCTCGGAGATATGTTGCCTGAGTTCTTCAGATGGGATTACATCTTCGTGTGTCCATCCTGCATGGTCGATCCCAGCCTGATGGCCTATGGGCATAAACTCGATAAATCTCACGTGTAGCGGGCGCTCTAGTGTCATATGAACAAATTTTAAAAAGTCCTGCTTTAAAGACCTAATCACAACGCAATTAATCTTAACCGGATCAAAACCAACTCTAAAAGAGGCCTCAATACCCTCTAATGTGTCTGCAAGAGAACCTCTACGTGTTAGATATTTAAAGGTGTCCTCATGTAAGGAATCTAATGAGATATTTATCCTTGTGAGACCAGCATCTTTAAGTTCTTGAGCAATAGGAGATAGAAGTGAGGCGTTTGTTGTCATCGCTAACGACTCGCAACCTTCAATTTGGGAGAGTCCGCGAATTAAATCGACAATGCCCTTTCTTACAAGAGGTTCTCCACCGGTAACACGGAAGTTCACAATTCCTTCTTGAGCAGCGACTTTAGAAAAACGGATTATCTCTTCAATAGAAAGAATATTGCCATGAGGAGTTGAGACGACTCCCTCCTCGGGCATGCAATACAAGCACCTGAAATTACATCTATCCGTAACGGATATACGGAGATAATCGATCTTTCTGCCGAGCGAATCTATAGCCAAAATTCACGCCCCCAATCCAGCCTGATTGATCAAAAAGTCAACCATCTTCTGATGCTCATCAAGACCAAAGACCTCTATACCATTTTTACGTGAGATTTTTGCACGCTCTTCATAGTCAGTTACAAGAGCGAAAAGCTTGCTATCGTCGATAATAGGCGTCGTATTATGCGATTTACGGCAAAGTTCAATTGCATTTATCGGGCACGTCTTAAAGCCTTCGGCGATTATAATGTCGCATTCATCTTCGATCTTGTCTATTAGCTCTTCTAAAGTCGCCTCTTTTGTGGGACGTCTAAACTCTATATACTCATCTGGTGATGATACTGTCACTACTTTTGCGCCTGCATTGCAATATCTAGAAGAATCTTTTTTGTCGCTGTCCATAAGAACACCCGAGTGTCCATGATGTTTGATTACGCCTACACGAATGCCCTTGTGACTCATAATCTCGACAATCTTTTCTAAAAAAGTGGTTTTACCTGAACCGCTCCAACCCACAAATGTAAACACCTTTGGATAAGAGGAATGCTTCTTAGAATAGGATTCGCAATTAGCTAAATTCGATGATATTTGTGAATCATTGAGCATAATCAAAGTCTTTCTAAGATAGTCCAGGTTCGCTATCTATATTGTAAGAATATTTTTACGCTAAAGACCTTAACGTTTTATGTACGGATTGCTCGAGTCTTTGCTTAAAACTGATAATCTAGAGTCTGATAAAACTTAATGCAAAAGCTTTAGAGGATAAAGATGGAAAATAGCCAAACACCTGATGAAACACATGAGATTACACTTAGTGAGGCAAAAGATCGCGTTGCTGCTCTGCGCAAGGAGATCGAATATCACAGTAGGCTTTACTATGCTGAGGACGCGCCCGAGATTAGTGACTCAGCTTTCGACTCGCTGATGCGCCAGCTCCACTCTTTAGAACTGGCTTTTCCTCAACTTTTGACCGAAGACTCTCCAACACAGCGTGTCGGTGGCTATGTCGCTGAGAGATTTGCTCCAGTAGTTCATCAAGAGCGCATCTATTCGCTCGATAATGCCATGGATATTCATGAACTTCAGGCGTGGATTGAGCGGACTATTAATTCTTTAGGCCACACCCCGGAGTTTGTCTGCGAGCTAAAGATAGATGGTTCTTCGATCGCGCTGACCTATGAGGATGGCCGCCTAATTCAAGCTGCTACGAGAGGCGATGGTGTTACAGGTGAGGATATAACTGCTAATGCGATGACCGTCTCAGATATTCCTCGGAAGCTTTCCGACTCATCTATCTCGCAGATAACCCCTGGCGCACAGGTGGAATTTCGCGGGGAAGTCTACATGTCCAAGGAAAGTTTTGAACGTCTTAATAAGCAGATGATTGAGGAGAGTGAGCTCAAGGATGGGCGTGCTCCTAAGCTCTTTGCAAATCCCAGAAATGCTGCTGCTGGAACAATGCGTCACAAAAATATTCAAATCACCAAAAATCGTGGGCTATCAACATTTTTGTACGCGATTGCAGATGCAAAGAATCTGCCGGTAAACACTCAGTGGGATCTCCTAAAGTTTTTGAAAGAATGTGGCTTTCATGTAAATTCAAATATCAAGTTATGCAAAACCACTGAAGAGGTCGTCGAGTTTTGCGAGCAGGCAATTGAGAGGCGCTCAGATTTGCCTTATGAGGTTGATGGTGTTGTTGTAAAAGTTAATTCCTTTGCTGAGCAAGAATATCTTGGCTTTACAACAAGGGCTCCAAGGTGGGCGATTGCTTTTAAGTTTCCTCCTGAAGAGGTCGTAACAATCTTGAGAGATATTGTGGTGCAAGTTGGAAGGACTGGAGTTTTGACTCCTGTTGCGGAGTTTGACCCTGTTAGAGTGTCGGGCTCTGTTGTTTCGCGTGCGACACTTCATAATATCGACGAAATTAGGCGTAAGGATATCCGTGTCGGCGACACAATTATCATTCGTAAAGCGGGTGATGTGATCCCTGAAGTAGTTGGACATATTAGCGACATGCGACCGCGCGAATCTATACCTTTTGGCATGCCACATGAATGCCCGTCTTGTGGCTCAAAAATCTATAAAGATAAGGATGGTCCAGCCTATAGATGCGTTTCTTCTGATTGTCCAGCACAATTGCAGGGTAGATTGGAGCATTGGGTAAGTAGAAGCGCTATGTATATTGAGGGGCTTGGACCAGCTGTAATCTCTAAGCTTGTTGAGAGCGGGCTTGTTAAAGATGTGGCAGATTTTTATCACTTAAAAGAGGATGATATTGCAAATCTCGAGAGCGGCTCGATGAAATATCTCAACCAAATGTCTGCAAAAAAACGTGAGGAAACAGGCGATTATAGGCAGATTCCATCTTTAGTTGGACATCTTGGTGCAAAAAAGATCATTGCCCAAATTGAGGAGTCAAAGACCCGCGGGTTTGCGCGTGTTCTATTTGGGATTTCGATTCGAAATGTTGGAAAGACCGTTGCTGAGACGATCGTTAAACATTATCCGAGCTACAAAAAGCTTATTGAGGCTAGCGTGGAGGACTTGTCTGCAATAGACACGATCGGCCTAACTATTGCAACAAATGTTGTCAATTTCTTTAGTGTTGAGGCCAACAGGCATCTAATGGAAGAGCTTGAAAGGCTTGGAGTTGTTCTTGAAGAGGAACATTCCGACATGAAATTGCAGAGTCTAACTGGGCTTACCTTTGTTTTAACAGGTACTCTTGATGGCATTGGGCGTCGTGATGCGGAAAAATCTCTTAAAGAGTTTGGCGCCAAGACTTCTAGCTCAGTTTCGTCTAAGACAAGCTATGTTGTAGCTGGGGAAAATGCAGGATCAAAGCTCACAAAGGCTCGAGAGTTAGGAATCCCAGTGCTAGATCAGGCACAATTGATGATGATTTTACAGACTGGCCAGCTGCCTGACGGGCTAGCTTAGCGTCTGCGGCCAAAGCGTGCTTTTATCTCTTCTAGGCCTCGTAAAATCACAGACTCAAATTTTTCTCCCAAAGCCTCTTTCATATAAGAGGTCTCGTTTTCGATTGCTAAAACATGCTCTACTGAACCTGCGCCAGCGTCGCTTCCCATCGCGATAATTCCGCCGTTATCAGCCACCTCTTTTATCGCGTTTTTTTGATCGTTTGTAATATGAACTAAGACATTTTTGTTATATCTGCCACTTTCAATAGTGTTACAGATTGGGCTAAGTGTTGGAACCCAAATTGATTTCGATGCCACAAGGGCTTCTTTGGCAGATTCATCCATGTAATATCCATGCTCGATGCTATCAACTCCAGCTAAGACCGCATCTTTAATAGCCTGTGCACCATTTGTATGTGCCATCAGCGCAAGTCCGCGTGAATGCACGGTTTTAACCATCTCTTTAATCTCGTCAATTTCGAATGAATGTCCGGTAATTACTCCATAATTGTTGAAATCCATAATTCCAGACAGCATTACCTTTACATAGTCGCCACCACGGCTTGCTACCTCATCAACTAGGCTTTCAAAGTCTTTACGACTTTCAAATGCGCGTCCAATAAATGACCCGTAATTGCCTTTTTGATAGATGGGAAAAATCGGAGAGCAAAATTCAATTTCATACTCCGGAGCTAGGTTTCGAGCGATCCAGCCAGCTTCAAATCTATCTCCGCCCTCTCGAATAAAACTTGTTCCAGCTTCTGCATAGCTTCTTAACATTTGTCTAATTAGATCAACATCTGGGCTACCCTTATGCCTATTTAACGCTTTTTTCCAATCAAGCCCATCCAACGCAAAATGTACGTGGCAGTCGTGGGTTAATATGTTTTGAACATTTGGTTTTGACATAGGTCTTACCCCTGTAATTAGTTGGCATTAAGGTTTAGTTAGGTAATAGGACATATTTTCATTAAGAGCCTAGGTGTTTAATATTGTGAATAGAAAATATTTAAAGAAGCGGTTCACATAACTTGGGTGGAGGTTGTAGTCGGCTCTTGAGTGTATTTTGCACATTATAGCTTAGGGACGAGGTGGGTTAATCATGGAATTTGAGGGACTATCCTTTTCTGCTAAAGGGGGATCTGGCGAGGTTGATCAATCGAGTAGCATTTATGAGATAAGCGATTTTGAATTTGTCGATGAGTATCTTGAGCGCATCGACGTACCGATGTTGCCCAAGGTAGATCCAGATGGATTGACTCTATTGCAGACAGCACACTTAAAGCATGTTCCATTTGAAAATCTTGACATCATCAATGGGAATGTTCCGCTCTCTTTGGATGAGTACGATCTTTGGGACAAGATTGTAAAACGCAAACGTGGTGGGATTTGCTACGAACAAAATATACTTTTTGCAGCGGTTTTAGAGAAGCTGGGATTTTCTGTTAGACGTATGGCTTCGCATCATCCTCTTCATGGAAAAAACGAGTTTGACCATATGTTTTTGATGGTTGATTTTCCAAAACGAGATGAGACTTGGATTTCAGATGTTGGATATAGCCACAACAACTTTGCTCCAATTAAATTTTTACCCCATGTTTGGCAAAGCGATCTAAGGGATATGCTCAAAGTCGATAGCATCGTAGAAGGAAAGTATCTCTTGATCAGACGCAATTCCTTGGGCGAAGAAGAGGCAATGTATGAGTTTAACCTCATCTCCCACACAAATGAGGAGTATCGTTCGCGTTGCGATTATTTCTCAACTTCGCCAGATTCTTTCTTTAACCAAGCTCCATTCGTTTCGATGGATACGCTTGGTGGACGCAAGCTTTTAACGCCGAAGCATTTCCGCACTTATATGGAAGGTGAGGTTGTCACTAGGGATCTATCTTCTCGCGAGGAGTTTGATGAGCTTCTTAAAGAAGAGTTTGGAATCGTGCTATAGGATTAGCGTCCCTGTGCGCGATATCCCATGGCGTGGCCGATCATGATTCCCATCTTTTCGGCGAGTTGAGGGTCGGCCATGTCTCCAATCAAAAATCCAAAGAAACAATAGGCCTTTCCAAACTTTCCATATTCATTGAAGCATCTATCTACTTCAGCAATAATCTCCTCAGGCGTTGCGTCAAATGCGCCTGGTCGACCCTGTGTATCGTAGCCTCCAGTTACAGAGATTTTGTCCCCATATTTTTCGATGATCGCTGCAAGATCATTCGATGGTTGAGCCGCCTGCCAAACCGCACTACCTTCATCGATAAAGTCTTCAATCAGGTCGGTACAATAACCGCAGCAGTGCTGTTGAGGGATCATTCCTAGCGCTATTGCAGCATCATTGAGCCTTTTATGTCTAGGTTTAATGAGATCTCGATAAATCTCTGGTGACATAAAGGTCATCTTCTCTGTTGCTACGTCATCGTAATTTACATAGCTATCGGGATTGAAATACTTTTTTATTCTTTCGAGTGCAGCAATTTTGTAATCGCAGATTGCATCTAGCAGATCACCTGTGGCTTCGGGATCTTCATACATTGCACAAAGTGCGTTTTCGAATCCTAAAAGATGAGTAAAACGTAGGAAAATTGAGTTCCAACTGTGATATTCGATCACTTTTTCGCTGCGATCTACATCTTTTAACTGCGTAGCTGCAGCGCTTTCCCAGTCATAATCGTCTAGATTTGGAATTACGAGCTGTTCTCGCCAATTGTCGATATCGTCGATAGGGGTAGAAAATGGATCTAACGCAGGTTGCCCGCCAGCTGATGCGGTTGGGATCCAGTTGCAATTAAAGCCGTCCATTCCCCCTTCAAGCGGACCATTTTCAAATGTCTCTAATTGCCCACCACAAATAACAGCATCGCTAAACATATTGGGGATAAAATCTGTACTCTCGTGGTTTAGAAAAGCGAGATAATTTTCCCTAGCGTTCATAACTTTGCTCCTCCCACTAAACAAACTTTGAACAAGTCTAATTTTATCTAAATAACAGGTTTTTTTGTTCAAAAAGGTTGTTTTCAAACTTACCGCCCTCTGGAGGGGGCGTGGACATTTTCTTGGACATGCCTAGGCTGCCAAACCTAGGCTCCTTCTATACTCGTTAGGACTCATCCATCCTAGTGACTTTTTGATGCGCCCTTCATTGTAGAACTCTATGTATTCGTCGAGCAGTTTGGAGAACTTATACATATACGTTATAAATAGGCGATCTGTGCCTTTTGCGGTATATACTTTTAAATTAGTATTTTTTAGGTTGAAAAAGACTTCCTAGCTTTAGTCTGAATTAAGACAAAGATACTACTATTAATAATTGATTTAAATAAATTAGCGCTCTTCACAAGAGTACCTTTGGAGGTTTATATGTGCGGAATTGTCGGTTTTACTGGCAGTGAAGATTGTAAATCGGTTCTGCTCGACGGGCTGATCCGCCTTGAATATAGAGGATATGATTCTGCGGGAATTGCTATTGAGAACGATGGCAAAGTCGATGTTGTTCGCAGAGAGGGCCGTGTAAGCAAACTCAGTGACGCTTTTGAGGATTCATCTATTGTAGGAACATGCGGAATTGGTCATACAAGATGGGCTACACATGGAGCTCCTAGCGAGCAAAATGCTCATCCACACGTGGATTGCACGGGAAAAATCGCTGTTGTTCATAATGGGATTATTGAAAACCATGCAGCACTTCGCGAAGAATTAACTGCCAAAGGACATGTGTTTAAATCCGACACCGACACCGAAGTTATTCCTCACCTTTTAGAGGAGTACTACGAGGGGGATTTTTTTGCCGCTATGCAAAAGACGATCGCTCGTCTTGAGGGTGCTTATGGAATTGCGGCAATACATGCTGACCATCCAGGCACTATCGTTGTGACTCGTAAGGATTCTCCTATCGTTATTGCAAGCTCAATTAAAGGTGCATTTGTTGCTTCTGATACAGTTGCTGTTATCGAACATACTCGCGACGTTGTCTATTTAGATGATGACCAAATTGCGGTGCTTCATTCTGATGGCAAGGTCGAGTTTTACGACCAGGATGCTAATAAGGTTCGTGTTACTCCAGTTCATATCGAATGGGATGCAGAAACTGCAGGCAGAGGCGCATTTTCTGACTACATGCTTAAAGAGATATTTGAGCAACCTCGTGTTATTAGAGATACATTGGAAGATAGGATTTCAGGGGACTGTTTAACCTTTCCAGAGTTAGATGAGATTTCGCAATATATAAAAGAAGCTAAGTCGATCACGATCATTGGATGCGGCACTAGCTATCATGCGGGTCTTATTTCGCGCGAGCTAATCGAGAGATGGGTTCGTATTCCTGTTGCTGTCGAAATTGCATCGGAGTTTAGGTATCGCGATCCAATCGTCGATTCTTCAACTTTGGTCATTGCGATCACTCAATCTGGCGAAACGGCTGATACAAGAGAGGCTGTTAAACTTTCGCAGGCATACGGAGCAAAGACGATAGCACTTACAAATGTAGTAGGCTCTTCGATCACACGTATTGCCGATGCGGTTTTGTATATCAAAGCAAATTTAGAAGTTTCAGTTGCAGCTACTAAGTCGTTTCTTGCACAAAACGCACTTTTAGCTGTGTTTGCTCTCTATCTTGCTCAAGAACGCCGCCTTTTGCCACAAGATAAAATCATCGGTCTTTATGAAGAGATGGACGTTATCCCATCTCATATTGAATGGATATTGCATCGAAATTCTGAAATTCAACGCGCTGCCGAGGCTTGTGCAAAAGCGCATTCGATTATGTATATCGGACGCGGTTTTGGTGAAGTTACATGCAAGGAGGGAGCGCTTAAGCTTAAAGAGATCAGCTATGTTCATGCTGAGGCCTATGCTGCTGGTGAGATTAAGCATGGCCCAATTGCGCTGATTGACGAAAATGTTCCAGTCGTTGCAATTGCTACTAAGAGTTCAACATACGAAAAGCTTCTCAGCAATATTGAGGAGGTTCGCTCGAGAGGTGCGATGATTGTAGCTGTTGCTACCGAGGGTGATCAAACGATCAAGCGCTTAGCCGACTACGTTTTTTATATCCCAGAGATTCCCGAGTACTTCTCACCAATTACAGCAAGTGTTCCATTGCAGCTTCTTGCTCGCGAGATTGCCCTGATTAAGGGCTGTGATGTTGATAAACCAAGAAATCTTGCAAAGTCGGTTACGGTGGAGTAAACGCAGATGGTCGAGGATAAGCAAAATATAGAGCAGTCAGGCGAGATTGCAGCTGAAGAACAATCTCGATTAGGCGCTGGTCTTGGCGTAAATATTTTAGAACTTTCTAGAATAAAAAGCGCTATTAAAAAGCACCCTCGAATTCTAGAGCGTGCTTTTAGTGAGCAAGAGATAGCTTTTGCTAAATCTCGCAAAAACACAGATGTCTATCATGCTCTTCATTTTGCTGCAAAAGGTGCGGTTAGAAAGGCTTTGGGATTGTCTCAATACGCTATGGGTATTAGAGATGTTGAGGTTTTGCATGATAAAAATGACCATCCTCATATAGAGCTATCTGGACAAGCTGCTGCTAAAGCTGCTGATAGGAAGGTAAAAAAGGTCTTTATATCACTTTCTTATACACACGATACTGCGGTTGCTTCTGCAGTGGCGCCTTGCGAAGATGATATTCCAAAGCATGAAGAGATTAAAACTCAGAGTGATTTTTTAGCAGAGCGATTTAAAGATGTTCGTTTTATCTTGGATGAGATTGAAGACACAAAAGAGGGTGAGGGGCAATGATTGATAGAAGCCCAGTCAATCCACTAGACCATCGATGGTCTTGGGTAGAAATTGATAGCAAGGCAATAACCCATAACATCCAAGAATTTCGCAAAAGGGTTGGGCCAGCTGTAAGAATTATGGCTATCGTTAAGGCCGACGCTTATGGTCACGGTGCTATTGAGTGTTCTCGAATCGCTCTTCGCTGCGGTGCGTCTTGGCTTGGTGTTGCAACGGTTTCAGAGGCAATCGAGCTACGTGAAGCTCAGATTGACGCTCCAATTCTGATCTTGTCTCAGCCGCCTAAAGAAGCGATTCCAGCTCTTTTGGAGCATGACATCTCTCCAGCTGTCTACGATCTAGATTTTGCAATGAATCTTGGTGAGGCTGCTGCTGCGGCTAATAAGGTTGCAAGTTATCATCTCGCAATTAATACGGGCATGAATCGCGTAGGTATTTGGTTTGCCGATGTGGTCGATTTTATGCAGCTGATCTCTTTTCATAAAGGTCTTAACCTTCAGGGAGTCTTTACACATTTTGCTACGGCAGATTCGCATGACGATTACATGTTTCGTCTGCAATTAAGACGTTTTCGTGAGGCTTTGGATGCGCTGCATCAGATTCGCATCGATCCAGGCATTGTTCATTGTGCAAATTCCGCGGCAGCGATCCGTTATAAAGAGAGTCATTTTGACATGGTTCGCATAGGCATTTCTATGTATGGACTTCACCCATCTACTGTAACTAGGAATATGATCGACCTATGGCCAGCTATGTCTGTCCATGGCCTTATTATTGCTGTAAATGATGTGCCTGTTGGAGAAGGCGTCGGATATGACATGAGCTATAGATCACCTGGAAATGTTAAGATTGCTACTGTTCCAATCGGTTATGCTGATGGCCTATCTAGACAGCTTTCCAATCGAATGAGCGTAATCTATAAGTCGAGATTGTTCCCGCAGGTTGGAAATATTTGTATGGATCAATTTATGTTTGAGATAGATAAGCGCTCAACACTTTTAAATCCTGCAGCCGAGCCCGAGATCGGCGATGAGGTTATTGTGATTGGCCGTAGTGGCGAGGCAAATCTGCATCTTGACGATATGGCCGATGCTTTGGGAACAATCAATTACGAACTAGCTTGCCGTTTTGGAATGCGTTTGCCAAAAATCTACGTTTAGAGGTTTGTATGCGTAGTCTAGAGGAGATTGAGCGCGAGGCAATTAACTGTCGCAAATGTGAGCTTTGTGAGACCAGAACAACGGTTGTGTTTGGGGTTGGAAACCCAAATGCCGAAGTAATGTTTATTGGTGAAGCTCCGGGCAGGCAGGAAGATTTGGGCGCCGAGCCCTTTATTGGTGCGGCTGGTAAATTGCTAAATTCGCTTCTTGAATTAGCGGGGCTTAGGCGAGAAGAGATCTATATCGCAAATATTTTGAAATGTCGCCCTCCACAAAATCGTGATCCACGTCCGGACGAGATCGAAGTTTGTACACCTTATTTGCGTGAGCAAGTTAAGGTGATTAACCCAGATGTGTTGGTTACGCTTGGAAATTTTGCTACTCGTTTTATTTTGAAGACAGATAGAGGTATTACTTCGATTCGCGGTAAGGCTTATACGTCGGGAAAGTTTTATGTACTTCCGACCTTCCATCCGGCTGCAGCAATCTACGATAAGCTCAAGCATAAACCCTTAGAGGATGACTTTAAGCTCTTGGGAAGATTACTAGTTATTGAGCGTGAGCGTAAAGCACAAATGAATCAAGGGGAGAATAGATGACCTTTGATGATGCTGCAAATTTACAGAGCTGTCTAATAAAAAGCAACAATGTAGAGGAGACGATTTCTGCCGGTGTGCGCGTAGCAAAACTTTTGCAAGCTAGCGACGTAATAGTATTATCTGGTGATTTAGGTGCTGGCAAAACGCATTTTTCTAAAGGAATAGCCTCTGGTCTCAATATTCAAGATGACATTACCAGTCCGACTTTTAACATTCTTCGACTCTATGATGGGCAGTCATATGACGGTCAGGCTGTCCAGCTAGCGCATTGGGATTTGTATCGTCTAAATGATGAAGATGAGCTTGAAGATGTGGATTTTTTTGGAATTGTTGAGTCGGGATGTATATCTCTAATCGAATGGGGAGATAAGTTTATCGACATTATGCCCGATGATAGACTTGAGATTTCGATAACAATTCAAGATAACCTTTCTAGAAAGTTAGAATTTAGCGGCTTCGGATTTCGTGGCCATAAATTGGTTGAAGAGATAAGTAAGGTTGTGTCCTGCTAATCAGCAAAGGATAAAGATGATATTAGCTTTTGATACATCAACTGAAGCGATTGCTGTTGGACTTGCAGATCTTTCGAACTTCGATGAGCTAAAAGATAGCGCTGGGGTTTCATGGGATATAGTGCAAAAAAGCATCATCGCTTCCGATTCTATTAGTGCAAGACGCTGTGCAAATCAAAAGCTAATAAGCTGTATTGAGGAGATGCTTTGTCGGAATAATGTATCCATTTCGGATATTTCCATTCTTATCTGTGGGCGTGGTCCAGGCTCTTTTACCGGAGTTCGTATTGGTGTTGCAACAGCTAAGGGTATTGCAAGTGGGTTAAGGTGTCCGCTTCACGGTGTCTCTACATTAGATGCTGTTTCGTGGGAGGCTTGGGCACGAGGCGTAAGGGGCAACGTTGGCGTTGTTGGAGATGCACTTAGAAAAGAGGTCTACCCAGTTCGTTATGTTTTAGATGATGATGGCGTTACTCGACTCGATCACGATAATGTCGATAAACCAGCTTTGATGGCAAATCGGTGGGCGCAATATTATGCTGACGAAAAGCAAAAGGTCTTGTTAGTTGGTGATGGCCTTGCAAAATTTGGCGAGATGATCTCTGAAACATTTGATGAAACTGGTGTTAACTACGAGATTTTGCCCGAGGATCTTTGGGCTGTAACTGGACGCGGGCTTATTTTGACATTTTATGAATTAGCAAGAAGAGGTGTTTTAGGTAGTGGACACCCTCATACGCTTTTGCCTGTCTACACACGCCTTTCTGACGCAGAAGAAAATGAGCGCGCAAGAAAGGCCAAGGGTCTTCCAATGCGTGGTGTGCTAGTTAATCCAGTTGATTTTATCGAGCAATCCGACACCCCAGAGGGGCTAGCGCCAAGCAGTGCCGATGGGATTCCAGAGTGTGGAGTTGCTCTCATGGAGGATATACCTCTCCATCAAGGAGGCATCTCTCATATATTTAAAGACCACGCAAAATATAGTGGCACGAGACCTCTGATTTTAGCTATAGAGACGTCATGTGATGAGACGGCTGCAGCTGTGACCGATGGAAATAGTCGGATGATTTGTGATCTTGTAGCTACGCAAGTCGACTTTCATAAACGTTTTGGCGGTGTTGTTCCTGAGATTGCTTCGCGAAAACATACCGAAGCTATTGTTGGTGTAGTAGATGAGACAATGCAGCAAGCTGGGGAGGCGCTCGATCTTAATAGAGGACTCGAATGGAGTGATCTAGATGCCATTGCTGTAACTCAAGGTCCTGGCTTAATCGGGGCACTTGTAGTTGGAATGGCATTCGCAAAAGGCCTTTCGTATGCAACAAAAATCCCGCTTTTGGGTGTGAATCACCTTGAGGGACATATATATGCAAATAAGCTTACCAATCCAGATATAAAACCTCCTATGGTTGTTTCGCTTCTTTCTGGTGGACATACTATGTTGGTTCATGTCAAAGATTGGGGCGATTACGAAGTTTTGGGGCAGACCTTAGATGATGCTGTAGGTGAGGCCTACGATAAGGTTGCCAAAGCTTTAGGTCTAGGATATCCGGGCGGTCCTGCGATCTCTAAGTATGCTATCTCAGGCAATCCAGAGGCCATTGATTTTCCGCGTGCGATGCTGCATAGCCACGACTTCAGCTTTTCGCTTTCTGGCTTAAAAACTGCTGTCATGACATATATAAAGGATGAGATAGCAAAGGGACATGAGCTCAATATCGCAGATCTGTCCGCGTCATTTCAACGTGCTGTTATAGACGTTCAAGTTGCAAAAGCGCTTGAAGCTGTTAAAGAGACTAATGTTAAAGAGTTCTGCTTAGGCGGTGGTGTAGCTGCCAATCCCGAGCTAAGGCAATCGCTTAAGGACGCAATGGAAAAACGTGGCATTCATGTAACTTTACCCGAACTCTCCGCATGCACAGATAATGCCGGTATGATAGCTGCTGTTGCTGTGGATCTTTATAAAAAAGGGGAGTTTTTGGATAACGAGGCCGACTCAATCGCAAATATGGAGCTCTAGGGTAATTTCTTGAACTTATCCACATCCCCACCCCCTAGTGTTGCGCGAAGCTCTTGGGAGGTTTCGTATGGAACTCTAGCTGTCGTAAGCGTTTATTAAATCAGTTAGCCGTAAATTGAATATTTAATGCTTATAAAATTGGCTGTATAATTTAGGTACTAACGAGATCAATCGATGCTTTTCATGCATTGCCATACGTGCCGTAAAGCCCTCGCCTTTAGATATGGGGATATAGGCACAGCTTGTTTTTTCGTTATATGAGCTTAGATATACGAAGGGAGTCAATTGTGGTTAAGTATCTTGATTATGGACTAGAGGGACGTGGCGCAATTATTACAGGCGGAGGTACTGGTATTGGTGAAGCATGCGCTATTGAGCTTGCAAAGGCCGGAGTGAAGGTCGCAGTTTTTGGAAGACGTATCGAGCCTGTTGAGGACACCGCTGCAAAGTGCAATGAGTTCTGCTCAGGTGCTATAGCTTTATCTGTGGATGTTTCGGAAAAAGATCAAGTGGATGCAGCAGTAGATAAGGTAGCTCAAGAGTTTGGTCGTTTAGATATTTTGATCAATAATGCCGGAATCGAAGTTCCATATCAGGTGGGCGAGGTTCCATTTATTAACTACTTTGATACTGACCCAGAATCTTACATAAAGTTTTACAAGGTTCATGCGCTTGGACATTACATGATGATGCAGGCAGCATGTAAGTGTATGGTTCCTGCAAAGTTTGGTCGTATCACAAATGTAACTTCTGTTACAGCTCTTACCGCTAGTTATTCGGCTCCTGCATACACTGGAAGTAAGGCAGCGACAATTTGTCAGACCAAAGCGTTTGCTCAAAAGTATGGTGAGCACAACATTACCGTAAACTCGATTGCTCCTGGTATGGTCGATACTCCTATGAAGACCAACTCGCCACAAGAAGAGCGTGATTTTGTCGCCAACATGGCTCCGTTAAAGAGGATTGCAGAGCCGATCGATGTCGCGAGGTTGGCTGTCTATCTATCTTCTGAAGATTTGTTTTTGACTGGGCAAAATATCGTTATGGATGGCGGTTCTACGATGTAGATGATTGCAATCGCTGTTGTGTACAAGCTTGCTTAAAGGCTAAGCTCTCTTCAAAATCAACCGATGTCTGTGATGATAGATCAAAGCGAGCAATCAAATAGAGGCAAGGTCTTAAATAGAGGCAAGGTCTTAAATAGAGGCAAGGTCTTAAATAGAGGCGAGCCCTTAAAAATGAACCTTATTAATACTCTTTTGAGCTCTTTAATGCCAAAGCAATCGTCGAAGCATTGTGTGTCAAAGAAGAGATCTGTGGGCTAATCACTCCAGCGATTCCTCCCGCTAAAAGTCCAGAATTTATCGCCAAAACTTGTCCAAAGGATGTATCTAGACGTTTCATCAATTTGGTTGAGATATCGCGCAGGTGAACAATGGCATCCAAATCGGATGCTGCCAAAGTGATGTCGGCAACCTCTTTTGCGATTGCGGTAGAGCTTGCCATAGCAATTCCAACATCTGCTGCACTAAGTGCTGGTGAGTCGTTAACTCCGTCTCCTACCATGACGACAGTTTGTCCTTGAGCTTGCAAATCCGTGATAAACGAATGTTTATCTTCGGGCAACATATTGGCGCAATACTCGTCTATATTTGCTTCAGTAGCGATCTTCTTTGCAGTCTGCGCATTGTCGCCAGTTAGCATAATTATGCGCTTAAAACCGAGTCTTCTGAGATCTTCTATTGCTGTTGGCGCATTCTTTTTGATTGGATCAGAGATCGCAATAACGCCAACTAATCTGCCATCCACGGCTAAAAATAGCTGTGAACTTTCATCGGCCTCTTGCTCGATCTTTTCTCTTTGTTCTGGTGTGATCACGACGTGCTCATCTTCGACAATAAAGTGCTCACTGCCAATAGCAACACGTTTGCCATCGAGTGAAGAGACAATCCCATGAGCAACGATATATTCCACCTCAGCATGTCGTTCACGATGTTTGAGATTTTTTTCCTTTGCATGATTGACAACTGCACGAGCGACTGGGTGTGGAAAGTGCTCCTCTAAACATGCGGCAAAACGTAGAACCTGAGTCTTGTTCCACTCATCAAAGGCGACTACGTTTGAGACTTGAGGTTCAGCGTTAGTAAGTGTTCCAGTTTTGTCAAAGACAATGGTGTCGGCTGCGGCTAGCATCTCTAGACACTTAGAGCCACGGATGGTAAAGCCTTCACGTGCACACTGGCTCATCGCGCTCAAAACTGCAATTGAACCAGTAAGTTTTAGAGCACACGAATAGTCGACCATAAGTGCTGCGGAAGTCTTAATCAAGTCTCTTGTTGCTATCGCTACAATGCCTGCGAGCAAGAAGTTCCATGGAACAATTTTGTCAGCAAGTTTTTCACGCTTAGAGAGCGTTGTTCCCTTGAGCGATTCAGATTGTTCAACCATCTTCACGATAGAACGAAGCTTTGTAGAGCCAGTTCCAGCGTGGGCGCAAATTTGAATCTCACCATCTTCAACTGCACTACCAGCAAAAACATCGTCTCCAACTGTGCGCTCGATAGCCAGTGGCTCTCCTGTGAGGTTAGCCTGATTAACCATGGCTGTTCCCTCGATGACAACGCCATCGACGCAAATTGGCATTCCAGTTCTCACAACTACGATATCTCCCTCCACCACTTCAGTTGATGGAACAGAGATCTCCTGATTGTTTTTTAGCATGCTTACATTTTCTGGAACGGACATAAGAGAATAGATGAGTTCACTTTGCGAACGAGCTTTTGTATATCCCTCTAAGGTTTCGCCCAAATCTAGCAAAAACATTGTGCTAGCTGCAGTATTTGGATCGCCTTTAACAAACGACATTCCAATAGCGCTTGCATCTAATACAGGGACATCGAGTCGTGCATGCGAAAGCGAGCATAGCGCTGCTTTTGCAAATTTCAAGAAACGAAAGACCGTCCAAGCTATGCGAAGAGGTGCTGGCAAGAAGAGCCTTCTAGCAATATGCCCCGACACTAACATGGCTATGTCCATCATCATCGAGCTAGCTGAAGGAACTAGATTTGCCCTATATTGGCTCTGCGCTCTTTCGATATCTTCTTTAGTTATCGCTTTGAGCTCACTTAGAATTAGATCGCGCGAATCGGAGCTATAAAAAATCGTGATACTTCCAATTCGTGGAAATACTTTTACATTTTGAGTACTAGGCAGCTCTAAAACCAGCGCTCTTAGAGCAACTGTATTATCCTGCGGGATTAACCCAGTAAGTTTTATTCGTAGTCTTCCAGGAAGCTCATGAACAATTTGAAATTGCATGGTCTATTTTAATTCTTAAAAGAACCGTGTCTTGTTTGTGCCTAATTCTCAGTCGTTTGAGCTGGATTATCATCTGATGAATTTTGGGTTGCAGCAGCCTCGTCTTGCATTTTGTTTAGATAGCTTGCTTCGGCTACAATGTCGCCAACCTCGGCGCGTGCCTGCTCGATTAGACCTTCGTATCCCTGCTTTGCGCGCATTCCTGCTGCGATACCCTTGACGGCATATTTTCTTGCTGCATCGCTGGTTATCGCTTTAACGCCGAGTGTACCAAGCAAAAATCCGATACCCATAAAGATTCCACACCTGGTAACATTGTCCATTTTTTCTCCTAACGATTTATACAAAGTGTTTTATAGAATTTGCATATGATTAACAAGATCAAGATAATGTTAAAATTTCTGAAAGTCAATTGAAACTAACTATGGATGAAGGTGTCAAATGAAGATGCATAAATTTTGGGCCTGGGCAGGTTTATTCTGCGCATTTATGGCGTTTTATACGGGTTATAAGCATAAATAGGGAAGAAAAAACGGGAAGGCATACCTGGATACAACTTAAATATTAATTTTTAATTACGGTTATTTTATTTTGTTAGCGGTGAGCTTTTTGGCCTATAACCCAGCTTTTTGCCCTTTAACCCTCAGCTGAGTCCTTGCTCGGATGAATACATGATATGGGGATTTGACCTATAGCCCAATACATGATGCGAAGCTTTATAGCGTGAATATGGAAGAAGGACGCCATCAGACGTCCCCCAATCTATAAACAAGCGCGAACTCATTTTTGTAGAAGCGAACTCATTCTTGTAGAAAAAAGTCCGACGCTTCCTATTTTTGGTGGAGATGATGGGATTTGAACCCACGACCCCCGCGTTGCGAACGCGATGCTCTCCCAGCTGAGCTACATCCCCAAAAATGCTTAACGTCAAAGATTTTTACAGCGACTCCAGACGTTGTCAATCAAAACACAGGTAAGAAGGGTCCTCTATTCGGCATCATCATTCTTTTTGGTAATCTCGATATAGCCCTCATCAGCGTTAACTAAAACCATATCTCCGGTTTCGATATACTTCAATGGATCTTCTTCAAAGTCAGTCATCATCGGAACATGCGCTTGAAGAGCTGCTCCAACTGTCAAATCACTAAACTTTGTATGAACAAATGCGGCTGGCTTTGCACCAAACCCATAAGCTAAAAATCCACCAGAGCCTCTTGCTGAATAAAAGACCAAAACTTTTCCTGTATAGGGCACATTAAATAGAGGATGCCTGCGCTCTGTCGTAACGCCACGGATTGGATTAACGTTGGTAAATCCTTGTAGATATTTTGGAGCAACTAGCGCCTCTGCCTCCACACAGCCTGGATATTCAGCGCGTCCTTTAATACGGATCTTCTTTGCCATCATTTACCTCCACTCTCCGCGCCAAATTCCACTGAATGCAGCTTCTAAACAATCATCTTGGCTTCCGTAGCAAACTTGCAATCTGTTACTCTCATCAGGGTAGCATCCGGTAATGTAATATGCCTGCTTAGCGGTATCAACAGCAATGTTTTTTACTCCTTCAGGGACGGCTCCCATGGCAGCTAAACATGCTCCAGACATCAAATATGCTCCCGATGCTTCAATTGTGTCTTTGTAGCCCAGCTCGACTGCAACGTTATACAGCCAAGGTGTTGTCATAATCCACAATGGGACTTTGCATTTTTTGCCTTCAAGCTTATATGCAAGTCTGTTGAGGTCGACGATGTTGAGGTGCGGACATCCTAGGTAAACCATATCTACATCATCGGTGGTATGGAAATTTAGAGTGTCATAGGCCTCACGCAGCCTATCCTCATCGATCATCACCTTGTTTTTGATCTCGCGCCCACCAGTTGCGAATTCAATTGTTGGAGCTTCCGGAGTAATTCCTGGGAAGTGATACATTCTCACAGCACCACCAGAGCTAATTGCAGAGTTGAACTTCTCATATTGGGTAGTAGTTGGTCTAGTTGTGTTTAATACAACAGGAACTTCTACATCACATTCTTCTCCGGCAGCAAATCCATAGACATCAAATTCCATGTCGGTTTGAATAAGCCTGTCACAATCCACAATCATCGTAGCTTTTCTATTTTCGTCGAGATGCATCCCATAATAAGGAGCTTTGCCAAGGATGCATGTTGCTAGTGTTCCATCGAGATTAGTTCTAGCGCCTAGCGTTGCGTTGCAATAGGGCATCTGACTACTTTCAAACCAAGAGCAATGTTGGCCAACGCTTGGAAGAAAAGACATTGTTAGATAGTTGGCGCACGAATGAGTTGTAATCAATCCCATCTTTTTTAGGATCTTGTAAACATCCTCGTGCATAGCGCGCTTGTGATATTCAGGGTCGTTTTGCCACGCCGTGTCATCATATTGTGCGCAAATATTGCAATTTTCCCAGCCATGAATTGGGGGCTGCTCCATAAATGGTGATTTGTTTGCAAATGTTGGAATTGCAAATCTTCCACCATGATCAGCAAAATCCGCCAGCTCATCTATTTCTACTACGTGATGCTGGCTCATCTCTAAGCCAGGGGTGTGCATATCGCCAGTTCCATCAAGATCAACCAGCCGATCAGCGCCAGCAATTTGACACATCTCAACTAAGTACTCCATGCATTTTTGTTTGACGATACCCTCCTCGCCATCCAAAATGCGTTTTTCATCATCTGTCAAATTTGGCATTGGTAGCATATTTAGCTCCTTAGGCAACGGTCAGCGAACCGAGAGTTCCCCGGATTTATCCGTGGGGAGTGTCAAGGACATATAAATAACTCAAGGGCATATAAATAAAAATACTTCTAAATTCTAAATTTAAATGCATTTAGCATACTGATTATACGCGAGGCGGCAACTTTTTTGACGAGCTTTCAGATTTCAAATTAGAATGTATATAAATTTTTAAAATAGGAAAGGAAAAAATATGCCAACTTCATTTTTTGAGCCAGCGCGTGAAGTTGAAATTTCATCTAATACAAATGTTTTGGTTGTTGGTGGCGGAATTGCTGGTGTAGCTGCAGCTTTAGCTGCTGCGCGAGAGGGTGCAAAGGTCACCTTGGTAGAGCGTCAATTTGCTCTCGGTGGTATGGCAACACTTGGTTTGGTCACAATATATTTGCCGCTTGATGATGGCAAGGGAAATCAGGTTATCTTTGGCATAGGAGAGGAACTTTTAAAAGCTTCAATTGCACATGGTGCTGAGGCGATGTATCCAAAGGCGTGGCTTGAGGGCGGAAGTCTAGAGGAGCGTATTAAGTCTCGATATGTTGTGCAATTTAATGCCCAGATGTTTGCTCTCGAGATGGAAAAGATGCTTGTAGATCTAGGTGTTGAGATCTTATACGGCACATATGTTGTAGGCGTGCATGTTGCAGATAGGCTTATACAAGGCGTAATTGTTGAGAATAAATCTGGTAGGAGTGCTATTGCTTGCAAAAGCGTTATCGATGCTTCAGGAGATGCAGATATTGCATATCTAGCAGGGGATTCAACTAAGCTGTATGCAGCAGGAAATGGTCTTGCAAGTTGGTATTACTATCTAGAAGATGGTGAGCCAAAACTTAAGATGTTTGGCCTTGCTGATATAAAGAATGAAGATAACGGGGTAAAGACCAAGGAAAACGATCCATATAACAATGTCAAAGTTGAGGCTATTGGCACTATGCGTTTTTCCGGTGTTGATGGCAAGGAGCTTTCACTCGCAGTATTATCTGCTCATGCAAAGATGTATGAGGATATCTTGAACGCGAAGAAAAGTTTTCCAGATTATGTACCTGTGACAATGTCTACGATTCCACTAGTTCGTATGTCAAGGCGTATTGTTGGTACATATACACTAGATACGTCTGAAGATCACAAGAGTTTTGACGACTCGATTGGAATGACAGGAGATTGGCGCAAGGCAGGCCCTTGCTTTGAGATCCCGTTTGGCACGCTAAGAAGTAAAAATTTCTCCAATCTGTTAGCTTGTGGACGCGATATTTCTGTTACAGATGAGATGTGGGATATTACGCGAGTTATTCCGCCATGTGCTTTGACTGGGGAGGCTGCAGGAACTGCCGCGGCCTTAACTAGCGACTTTCATTCGATCGATATTCAAGCCTTGCAAAATAAGCTTGTACAAAATGGAAACAAACTTCATCTTTCTGATATATAAAGGCAAATCAGAGCAAATTGGAGCAGATAAAAGCAAATGCTTTAGAAAAAAAGGAGAGAATATGGCTGAAAAAATCACCGATGCGAAACCTTTGGAGACAGTGAAGGTTGCAGATGATTTTTATATATTTGAGGACAATGAGATCGTTCGTGCATTTTTAATCATTGGCACTGAGAAGGCTTTGCTAGTCGATACAACTCAAGGAACCGGCGGAAGCTTAAAAGAATGCGTCACCAAAATTACTGATAAAGAGATATTTTTGGTCAATACTCATGCAGATCAAGATCATATTGCTATGAACCACGAATTCGGCCCCACTCATATACACCCAAGCGAGTTTGCTTATTTTTATACAACGAATGGTAACAATAAAGATCTCAAGGCCGAACCACTTTGGGAAGGCGATATTATTGACATTGGCGGCAGGTCGTTCGAAGTTATCCTCATTCCTGGGCACACCTATGGCTCGATTGCGCTTCTAGATAAGCAAAATCGTATTTTAATCGCAGGCGATAGTGTCTCTGCAACTCCAATTTTTTTGTTTGGAGATATGCGTGATATCAATGCGTATATTGCCTCTATGCAAAAGCTTGTTGACATCATGGATCTTTATGATGAGATCTATCCCTCTCATGGAGAGTGTCCTTTACCCAGCCATGTTGTTACCAAGATGTTAGATGGTGCTAAAAAAGTAGCAGCGGGCGAGGTAGTTCCAGAGAAGGATGACCTTCCTTTTCCGGCAGACCTATACATCTATGATGGCGCAATGTTTTTCTTCGATAAGAAATAAACCATGGTGACATCTGTAAAGCTAATTCCATCAGCAGCTTCAGCGAAAGGCCTTACGCTAATTTAACTTCTTAAACTTACCGTCTCTAAGGGATCTAGAGTTTGAAATTAAGATAATTGCCCTCGTGCTTTTAAGATTTATGGAGAATTTGTAGATCAGTATAGGTTGTCTACATGTAGGCCCAATGTTAACTCATAATAATTTTTCTGAGTACTATTCTCTACGTACTATAATCATTTCAGCATACACAAAATCGAAATAGCGGGAGAGATTTTGCATGACAGCGACTTTTATGAGGCCTAGGCGTGATTGGGCTTTAATAATTGCTGGCATTTTGATGGTAATCTGTGCTTTCTTGCTTATGGTTGCGCCGGGGTTGACGCTTGTGATGATTGCAAGCCTCTCCGGCGTTTGTCTTTTAGTAACTGGAATATTCGACATTATCAGTTATGTAAGAACGCACCGTTATATGCAGATGCCTGGATGGACTCTTGCATATGCGCTTCTCGATATCATTCTAGGCCTAGTATTTTTAATTCATCCGATTGCTTTAGCTGCATTTGTGCCATGGATGGCAGGAGCAGGACTTATTATCTTTGGAATATTTGAGATTGCTGGAGCTTTAAAAGGGCGCAAACTTGGTGGTTCAATGTGGTTTTTGCTGATCACTTCTGGAATTATCGATATTCTATGCGCCATCATGTTCTTTGTGAACCCACTGAGCTTTGTGATTTTCATTGGGTTATTTTTGCTTATGCGAGGAATTTCGCTTCTGGTCTTTGGAATTACAGCTAAAAAATCTATGATGTTTTAAGAGCTTAGTCTAAGTTTCTTTAGTTCTTTTAGCCCATCAAGATCTTTTTTTGCAATATCGCTTACCTTCTGCGCTAGATAACCAGGTGAAATAATCTTTATTTCCTTACATGATGCAAGTATTTGTCTTGCTATCCAATCTGTATTGCTTAAAATTGGCACTTCGATCAATCTGTATCCAAGCTCTGCTGTTCTGTTGCTTACTTTTAGAACTTCATGCGCGCCAATCCAAATATGTGGGTCAATTTCGTAGGTATTTTTCACCTGCAAAATGGCTTTTTCTGCTTTTTGGAATGCGTTTGCGAGATTATGCATAGATTGAGGG
>CAZLCK010000014.1:0-6221 GCA_964558235.1 uncultured Coriobacteriaceae bacterium | reverse complement strand
GAGCTTGTGTTGATCACTGCTGAGTTTTCAGCAGCTGCGTTGGAATCTGCTATACCAGCTTCCATTTCGTTTACGTACTGCGAAGCATGTTTAGCTAAAGGTTCAACCTCTTCAAGCCGATCAATTCTAAAAAGCCTGTAATCTTTACGTGTAAAGCACCATGCCGCCAAATAAGTTTTCCCGTTGTTATCTGTATAAAATTGCTCAGGCGCTATTTTTCGTTTTTCTGTGCCTTGCTGAGATGAATATGTGATATATGCTAGGCGATGTTGTGAACATAAAAGCGATAACTCTTCGATAATTCCAAGATCTACAGCTTCACTAATGTAATCGACAAAATTTGGATCAATGGTAATATGCGCGTTTTGTAAGTCTGGTGAAATTTGATCGACTTTTGATGTGCGATTAGCGCTCGATGTGAGGTGGTTCGGTGAAATTTTTTCATCAGAGTCAATCTGAGCTAGTTCCATTGCAGCTTTTGTGATTTTTCTCGCAAGTTCAGAATCAAAACCGATTCCCGTACGTTCTATCGCTGCTAAAAGCGCTCTGCTCTGCCTATAAGTAAGGCGTTTATGCAGCGAAAGCGGACCAAAATTTCCCTCAACAACTATTCCGCCGTTAGTTTTAAGAGCTCCTAGTAAGTTTTGTGCAAACTGTCCTCCAATTTGTATCGCTTTAGTAATATCGTCACTACTTAAGATCATAAAATTAAAAATACCGGTTCTATAGGCGAGTTCATCAGGATTTTCTGAATAGTAATAGTTCTGGGAAATATCACATTCAGAGAGGTCTTTGATGATTATTTTTGCCTCTTCAACACTGCAATCCATCATTAAAGCAAGCTCTTCAAACGAAATTACGCCTTGAGAAATATAGGGAAGTGCTTGAAGCAGTTTTTCTAAACGAATACTTTCAGACGGCCTAGACATTGTCTTCACCTTTTTCGTTTGAGTTCGCATCTGTTTTGCGAGTGTCTATATGCTCTAAATCCTGCAAACAATCTGTGTGATCTCGCAGACAATCTGTGCAATCTAGTGTTTCTAATAGCAGATTAGATGCATCGATAGGCTCAAGAATGTCTATGCCTGGGCCGTTAGAGATGACCCAAGAAACAAGAGCCAATTTATCTGCTGCATCAATTCTCCAAATCCAATAATCCTTGTGTTCCTCTAAGATCCCAAATCCATAAGTTTTTGTGAGGATATCATTTTTCGTGCAATGTTGCCCGGCGCTCTTGGAAAAAATTAGTCTAGCCTCAAAATGCTTTTCTCCAATTTGAAATGGCAAAACAACGGCTAAATCATATAGATGCGAGATAGCTTCTAGGACAATATCTCTTTTTGTCTCGATGAGCTTAGGAGTTGGATTATTGCAAAAGCGATCGAATCTAAAACGTCTCACGTCGCGTTTTTGAGCATCAAAAGCAAAAAGATAGAGACGTCCCAAATAAGAAAAGACTCGTAAGGGAAAAACTTGCCGCCTATCAGCATAATCTGAATATACAGGTATGTAGTTAAATTCAATTCCAAGCTCTTCGTGTTTTGCTTGAGCGACAAGTTGTAGAATTTCTTGATAGAGTTGAGAACTATCTGTTGCTACATCTGGTGTGAAATCTATATTAGCGCTTTTGATTGCGTTGTTCTGGTCTATCTTGACACTTCTATTTTCGTCACCTGGAGTAGTATCGCTGTTTCCATATCTATTTGCACTAACTTTTTTAGTCGCTACGCTTTGTGTTGCATTGCTGTACAAATCGCCAATCGGAAGCACATTTAGCGCATCAGCCAAATCCTTTCGCATTGGAAAAGATGGATCCTTAAGCGCGTTATCGACACAGATCTTTAAAAACGCAAGCTCTTTAGGGGACAAAGACAACCTATCTTGTTTAGATATAGATAAATTCAAATAAAACTTTCTAGGCTCATTTGCAGGCATACCTGTCTGTAGATCTTTTTGCAATATCACAAAACCCATCTTCTTTAGTTCATGTCTATCTCGCCTAAATTGACGCTCAAAAGCTTCGGGCGATTTGTTCTCTTTATACCCTTCAACATCGGTATGGATATCCATCGCAAAGGCACCATTTGGATGCGCTGACAGATACAAAATGAGATTTATCAATCTTGTAACTTTTGATTTTGATGCCATCAAACTTCCTTGCGGTTAAAAGTTTTAATCAGCTAAACAACACAAATATGTATTACTTTAAAACCAAAGGCTTAAATATGAGGGTAAAGCGCGATAATAGTAACCTAAAGCAAAGTGAAAGTGTCAAATTGTCTACACTATGAGACAATACTATGTTTGAAGGCAACATTACCCGCTTTAAAAATCTAGGGGGACAGATGGCCACAGATATGAAGTCGTACGTCCATCAACTTTCAACAGAAATGCCGGCACGTGATGCTGGTGGTCGTGGAGAAGAGCTTGCATCAGAAACTATCGCAGGTATTTTTCATAGTTTGGGATTGCAAACAGATATAGATGGTTTTGCATGTCCTGGAAATCTTCGCATTAGTCGAAGTGTCTATTATGCGCTGCTTCTTGTAGCGTCTATTTTATGTTTGATTATGCCAGCGTTTGTAGCACTCGGCATAGTTTTATCAATTGCTGGAATTGTACTTTTGTTCATGTCGTACTTTAAGGTCGACCCATTGGGTTTTGCTATTACTAAGCTCGAGAGTCAAAACGTTATAGCTAAATATGTACCCCAAGGGCTTTCCAACTCTCCTAGAAGAAGCAAGATTGTTATCACGGCATATTACGACGTTCAGAAGCCATCTATCTTTTTGATGCCTGCTTTAAGAGGGTTTTATCCAATTGTTAGAAAAGCACTTCCGATCTGTGCTTTCATGATTTTAATCTGTTCCATTTTGATTGCAGTTCCAATTCCCGAAGAGGCTAATTTGGTCTTTGGGATTATCGCGATTATCTGCGGAATTGCAATGCTGTTAGCGATTGTTGATCAGCTTATTGGTGCGTTCATGAAAACTCCAAGAGGAGCAAATGCTAATACGTCAGGTCTTGCTGTTATGGTTGCCTTGGCGGATAAGCTTGTCAATAGTGACGTTAGACAATCTCAGCGTCGTAGAAATTATGCTGAAAGCGAGGATGGCTCTACTGAGGCGCATCGCGTAGCGGGCGAAGACGATGTAACTTTTAATCTAGATGAGATAGATGAGCTTGTTACAGACGAGCCTGAATACGGGTTGGAGTTGGAAGATGTAGTTGTTAATGTCGATGCTCCACAGACTGAATTTGCTAAACTTGCTGCCTTGGCTCAACTACATCATGAGCGTGAGATCGCTGAACAAGAAAGAAAAATTGCTGAGGGAATTAACTCAGGTTGGGGTGAGGGTTCTCCGGATGCAACTTCTGCCATTGTGGAAGAGGAGAATAATAGCCTTAAGGACAGCATAGTTGATTCTGAGCAGGTTAATTCTGAACAGGCTAGTGAATCTGAACAGGTTGATTCTGAGCAGGCCAGCGAATCTGAGCAAGTTGAGGTTAACGAATCTGTTGTACAGCAATATCCTGCACATTTTGAAATAAAGGATCCAAGAGTAAGGCGACGCGACGCAGCCGAGTCTACGCAATCTGGATTAGGTGTTGCTGAAGTTGCCGCAGCTGGTGTGGCCGGAGCCGCTGAAGCTGTTGGAGTTGCTGGAGCCGCTGGAGCAGTCGCTGCTCAAAATGCCGGACCAAGTTCTTCTCAAAGTTCTCAAAATAAAAGATCTTCCAAGCCTTCTTGGTGGCAAAAAGTTGAAGATGATAAGGCAAAAGGTGAGTTTGGTGACGATTCTAGTGAGCTAACATTGCGTTCTAGATTTGCTGATTCGCCTGCATACAAGGAAGAAAAAAACGCTAAAGAAGCTCAAGAGCAAGCAGAAGTAGACGCAGTTGCAGGCGCTTCAGTTGTTGAGATGCCTCAAACGATTGAGGCCGACGGTGATGAGCTCACAGAAGCTTCTACAGATAAAGATAGGTCTCTTGGCTTAGAAAGTGCAGAGGAAAGCGTAAACGTATCTTCAGACACAAGTGTTGCAGAGGTTGACTCTAGGAAGGCTGTTGTAGTAGATACCTCCATCGATGCAGACGCAGACGCAGACGCAGGTACAGATACAGACGGTTCACATGTTTCAAAGATAGATCCAAGCGCAACGATGGCATACATGCCAGAGCCAATTGAGCAAATTTCAAAACAGGCCGATGCAAAAGGGTCAGATCAACCTGAGATTGTTCCTGCTGCTGTGCGCACGGTTCCAGGTGCTCCTTTAACAAAGCCAGAAGAGATTCGCGACGAACAATCAGATATCCCAAATGCTGATCCGAATGCCACTATGAACATTTCGCAAGCCGAGCTTGAGGTTAAGGAGCCGCGTGCCGCTTTGTTGAATTTGCCGGTAATTGGCGTAGGTGAGAGAGAGTCTCGTATCTCTGATGGCTATAGCCAGGCTGGGCTTGAGACAGGACAGCGCTCTTCAATCGATAACATTGATTATTCAAAAGAAGACAACCAAGTAAATCTCACTGGAGCATTTGCGCCTCTTAGTGCAAGTGGAGTTATGCAACCTATTACTAGTGAGATGCTAGATCAATATAACGACGGAGAGAGCCTTTATATCGACGATGCTGACGATTTAGCATACAACGCTCAATATAACGATGATGGAAGATATGTTGAAGATGTCGAGGTCTCTATTCCAAAGAAGCGTCGCTCTCTATTTAAGAGACGTCGTAAGAATCGTGGTAATGATAATGAGTCGGCGGCACAATGGCTGGGTATCTCTAGTGACTTTAACGCACGTCGCGAAGGTGCAGATATTGGGTCGTGGGATAACTTTAGCGATGACGATGATCTAGATTGGCGTGGCGGAGCATATGGTGGCGAAAGCGAAAGAGCAAACCGTGATTCTATTGAGGCTTTAAGTGACGAACTTTTGAACAAGGAAGTTTGGTTTGTTGCTCTAGGAGCTAGCGGAGAAGCTTCTACAGGAATGCGCAATCTTATAAAGTCACGTAAGGGCGAGCTAAGAAGTGCAAGAATTATCAATCTTGAGGCGATTGGCGCTGGAGATCTGTGTTATACAAAATCTGAACCAAATTTGGCAATTTTGAAGAAGAGTACCGATCCAAGGCTGCAAAAGACTATCGAAAAGGCCGCTAATTATGCTGATGTTGAGATCTCTGGTATCGATCTCGATTGGAAAACCACCCAAGCTACTCAGGCCATAGCCTCAGGCGCGCGCGCAATTTCGATTATTGCAGTTGATGAAAATACAATTCCTGGATGGCGCTGGTCTGACGATACCGAAGAGATAGTTGAAGAAGAAAACCTTAATGATGTCTATGAGCTTTTGATAGAGCTTATTAAAAACGTGTAATACTTTTGTGCGGGGACATGAGGCACACCTTAGCCTCGTGTAGCCTGCCTGTTTGATGCATCTAAATTGCACGTCTTGTGGCTCATTGTGTGTAAATCTTCTATGAATTGACTGGTTGGTGGCCTTTTTCGAAAAGTTTTGCCTCTCTTAATTACCACCGGTCGAGTCAATCTTTTCCTACGTAGCAAATTTCTTATAGACAAATCCCCCCCCCGTTATGCTTAACTCGGCAAGTTCTAGCGAACGTTGCAACACCCCTATAGGAGATGGTGGGGGCGTGGACAAAATGACATACGAATTTGATGGGGTTGTGTATAACAAGCTAAAAGGGGTGGTAACCATGTTTTGTCCTAAATGCGGAAACGAAGTAGCGGAAGGGTCGGGTTTTTGTGGTAAGTGTGGTGCTTCTTTGGGTCAAAGTTCACCACCTGCGGTAAGCTCGACAGCATCTATAGGAACCGCTACAAGCAGCGCTCCTGCCGGCGCTGCAGCAGCTAGAAAAAAACCAGTGCTTCCCATTGCTCTTGCAGTAGTTGTTATCGCGGTTATTGGTGTAGCCATTTTTACAGGTGGCTTCGGTTTGTTAGGCTCAGTAAGCTCTAAAGACACTGTAGAAGAGGTAAATCCTAAAAACACTATGGAAGAATATACCTGGAAAGAACTATCTGTCATAAGTGCAGAAATTGCTACAGCCTCTAATGAAGATGAAGCAATAGAGATAGCTAAGGCTTATAACCTCGTAAACGAAGACGGCACTCTTGATGGAACACAGACCAAAAGCATAACGCTTACTGACGGTACAGAAACAAGCGTACAGATTGCAGGCTTTGCTCATGA
>CAZLCK010000013.1:21136-33349 GCA_964558235.1 uncultured Coriobacteriaceae bacterium | reverse complement strand
GTTTTGATAAGGTTCTACTGATTTTCACTACGCTTAAGCGTAACGGGGGGGGGGAATTTGTCTATAAAAAATTTGTGATTGGGAAAATAGATCGATTTTAAGCCAATATTTATTAACAGGCTATTAATGATTGATATGCCGTATCTATGGAACGAAGAAGCATGAGACGACTATCAATGGTGGCTCTCTCAAGAATCATTTGGATTAAAGCAAGAACTATTGGTCAAAGCATACTCGAAAACAGATAGCATCAACCCACAAGACGGTGGTACGCTGATATCGCCGTGGTTCTTCCTAGACGCGTCACATCGCCTTTGAGGAAGGCGTAGAAGTTACCCTTATCCAATCCGAGTTGTCGACATGCTTGCGCCCTGGTAATCCCTTTTTCTTCCATTAGCTGCAGCATTGCGCGGGCTACCCCCTCAAGAGTCTTTCGGTCGCGAGCAAGCCTGCCCACCTCAGAGCGCCACGCAGCTGCCGCCTTGCCTAACCTGTCATCTGTCGGAAGCGAGCGTGCGAACTGCTCAGGCGAAAGGCCGCTGTCTCGATACTTTGCAACTAGATCGGAGCATCTTAGAGCAAGTGGTGTATCTGCGGCCAAGCGCTCAAGATAATCCTCCCGCCCCTGAGCAATAGCTAGCAGAACCAAAGGCTCAAAAGCTCGCGGAGTATCGTCAAGTACGGCGGCAAGAAATTTCTTCAAACTGGTGGTCTGGAGTCCCGTAAGTTCCTGACAGTACCCAATCATGAAACCTTTTAAGTTGCGGCTCATATTCCACATCTCCTTCGATACTGCTCAAAATTTGCCCTCATCTGTCTCAGTTCCAGATCGCGCTCAGGTTCAGCAACGCGTGAACTTGCAGCCTCATCGGGATCATAGACAAGCTGCTCCAACAAAGCCCAATTCAGAGTTTCTAGAAAACGCCTGCTTGTGAGATCAGCTATGTCGAGATCCTCCCATCGATACAACTTCATCACGGCAAGATCCTCCTGCGACAATATGAAGAAATCGATGGCAAGTGTAGAAAGCTCAACTCTCCTCAGTCTATCTTCAAAGTTATACGGCACGTTTTGAGAGTAAGCTTGACACATCCCATTAATATCGGGATCCGAATAGAGAATCTCCCTTACGCCTTCATCTGCACTGATTTGGAGTACATCTACGTCTTTTGTAGTCTCCTTCGCAGACAAATCCCCTAGCAGCAACGCACTGCCACCAATGATGACGACTTCGGCTTTCCTCTTAATGCTTTCTCCCAAGCGAAAGAATGCAGCCTCATCAATCCTTTTCAGTTTTTCTATCATCTGCTGTTTGTTCATATTGTTCTCTTAGTAGTAATAAAATTTATTACTACTCATTATAGAGGAAATAAAATAGGACAGTATCATAAGAGCGCAAACAGACTTGATAAAATGCATGGGTGGCATCGGACACAGTCTGGTGCCTCTTTTGTGTGTGCCAAGCATGGCACGTCTTCTAATGGGTAATGTGGCAAGCGATATTAGTACAGCCCACAAAGATGCAATCTAGCTAATTGAAACCTTGTTATTTGAATCGAGATGCACTCGATTTTGTGCAAAAAGCTGAACCACCTTCGGATACAAAATATGCTCTTCTTGATGGATTTTTTCCTCAAGAGTCTCTAGGGTGTCGCCCTCTTCTATAACAACAGCACGCTGAGCAATAATCGGACCTGTATCCATTCCACCATCTGCAATATGAATCGTAATTCCAGTGACTTTTACACCATGATCGAAGGCATCTTTGATACCATGCGCTCCTGGAAACGATGGCAAAAGAGCGGGATGTAAGTTGATAATCTTATTTGGAAAAGCTTCCAAAAGCTTTGGTCCAACAATTCTCATATACCCAGCCATAGCAATTAATTCAACGCCGGATTCAGACATTGCCGTAGCGATTTTTTCATCAGCCGCATCGGCATTTTGATACTCAGACTTATCCAACGCCAAAGTTTTAATTCCAGCGTTTTGTGCGCGTACAAGCCCGTAAGCCTCCTTATTAGAAGAAACTACAAGCTTAATCTGAGCATCTAGCTCACCTTTTTCTATAGCATCAATGAGAGCTTGAAGATTAGTGCCACTTCCGGAAAGCATTACGCCTAAAGCTAGCATATCTGCCCCCCCCTAATCTAAATTGGAATAGATGACGCGACCCTTAGCTTCAGCATCATCACCAGCTACAACTCGACCGATAACATATGGGGTTTCACCAGCCATAGCAAGGTGCTCAACAACATCTTGCACATTGTTGCTGTCGCAGATTATGCACATACCAATACCCATATTAAATGTCTTTAGCGCCTCATACTCCGACAAGGAGGCTGCCTCGCAGACCTTTGTGATAATTGCTGGAGTTGGCCATGATCCAAGATTTACCTCAGCATTGAGACCACGCGGCAAAGCACGATCAAGATTTTCTGTAATACCGCCACCTGTGATATGCGCGCAGGCGTGAACACCAATATTGGCTTTAATCGCAGATAGAATTGCTTTGACATAGATCTTGGTTGGGGTCAAAAGCGCTTCACCAATCGACTGACCGTCTAGATCTTCTTGCAAATCGTTAAGCTCATCGTCGCTTAAATTGTCGGTCAAAGCGCGACGCACCAAAGAATATCCATTGGAGTGAATTCCAGAAGAAGCAAGGCCTATTATCGTATCGCCCTCTTTTACGAGATGAGAGCCGATCATCAAAGGCCTGTCCACTACTCCCACGCAAAACCCTGATAGATCATAATCGTCATCAGCCATAACGCCGGGATGCTCAGCCATCTCACCGCCAATAAGGCTACATCCAGCAAGCTTGCAACCTTCAGCTATACCCTCAACGATTGTTGCAACAAAATCAGGTTCGAGCTTTCCAATTGCAATGTAATCCAGGAAAAACAAGGGCTCTGCACCGCAAACAACAATATCGTTGGCACACATAGCCACAAGATCAATTCCAACCGTTGAGTGCTTTTCTAGGCGCTGCGCTAAAGCGAGCTTTGTTCCAACACCATCGGTTCCACTGACCAAAATTGGATCCTGCATCTCTTGAAAGGCGCTAGCAGAAAACATCCCACCAAAACCACCGATAGATCCTATAACCTCAGGCCGATTGGTCGATTTAACAGCGTCGCGAATTTTTTCGACCGCATCTGCTCCTGCAGCGGTAGACACACCAGCATCAGCATAGGTGATCTCATTTGCATTATCGGTCGAAGCATTATTGCTGTTCATCATGCTCATAGCTTTGACCTTCTTTCTCAAGACTCCAAAGTTGATCCATTCCTAAGCCGGTATTGTACTGTCCTGGCCACCAAGTTGGTGTCATACCCTCTTTAAAATTATCCTTCATAATCGATGAGGGCAGTGCTACTGGATATTCTCCAGAAAAACACGCAGTACAAAAACCAGGTGTTTGAGTATAGATACACGAAATTAGTCCTTCTAGCGACAAAAAGGCTAGTGAGTCGGCACCTATAAAATCCCTGATTTCTTCTACAGACATATTGGCCGCAATGAGTTGATCTTGCACATCGGTATCGATTCCATAAAAACACGGCCATGCAACAGGAGGCGAAACGATTCTCATGTGTACTTCTTTTGCGCCAGCACTTCTTAACATCGAAACTAGCTGTTTAGAAGTGTTTCCCCTAACAATAGAGTCATCAACAACGATTACTCGACGATTTCGAAGTGTATATGGTAATGGGTTTAACTTTAAGCGAATTCCCATCTGTCTAAGCTCTTGTGTAGGCTGAATAAACGTACGAGCAACATATCGATTTTTTACAATACCTTCGGAGTAGACTATACCGCTTTCTCTTGCATAACCGATTGCTCCAGGTACGCCTGAATCTGGTACACCGATAACAATATCGGCCTCTACCGGAGCCTCTTTTGAAAGCCTTCTCCCCATTGCCTCACGAGCTCTATAGACTCCAGCACCATCCAAGATCGAATCTGGTCGGGCAAAATATACATATTCAAAGATGCAAGCAGCACGATCGCGCGCAGCTAGCCCCTGCTCACAAACCAATCCCTCTTCGTTTATGCGAATAATCTCCCCTGGTTCAACATCGCGAACATACTCTGCGCCAATAATGTCTAAACCGCAGGTCTCTGAAGATACGACCCAACCTTTATCGTCAGGAAGCTTACCTATGCAAAGTGGCCTAATTCCATTTGGATCGCGAAAAGCATAGAGCGCACTATCGGTAATGACAGCCATAGCATATGCACCCTCTATGAGCTGCATTGTCTTACGGATACCCTCGCGCATGTGTGAAGTTTCGATTGTAAAATATCCGATCAGCTTGGCTGCGACTTCACTATCTGTGCTTGATCTAAATGGGATACCACGCTCAATCAACTCGCTACGAAGACGGTTTGTGTTAACAAGTGTTCCATTATGAGCGAGCGCGATAATTTGACTTCCGACCGTGCAAAGATGGGGCTGAGCCGCCTCCCAGGAGCTATATCCTCCACTAGTTGAATATCTGCAGTGGCCGATGGCGACATTGCCTGTTAGGGACGAAAGATCTCCCTCTTCAAAGACTTGAGTAACAAGTCCCATATCCTTTACAACTGTGACCGTATAATCATCGCCAACCGCAATGCCAGCCGACTCCTGACCACGATGTTGCAAAGCGTGAAGACCAAAATAGGTTAGTCTAGAGACATCCTGCCCTGGAGCATAGACCCCAAAGACACCACATTCTTCCTCGATGTGATCGTCAATGATGACCTCATCGGTCTTTTCAATCATTTCGTCCACGTTTTGTCCCTTTAAAAAGCTCCTCAAAAGATGACATCGACCATTTTGGAAATCGTCGTGTACGTACTCCCCTTACGTACTCCTCTGCCTTCAGTTTTTAAGCCTTTGTCTCTAAGCCTAATCGCTATCAGCAAATGTAACAGCGTCCCTTTGAACACAAACTAGCACAGTCCTAACATTATTTGCTTCATAACTACACGTTACTAGTGAGAAAATTTTATCAACCTCGTCAAAATCCACTACCGACTCAGTAACAGCCATCTCCAGCATGTTGTTGATGTAGTTTTTCATGTCTTGGGATGTTGAAAAATTGAATCTTCTAACGCGTTCGTCTGTGCCTTCGCAAACATAAGTAAATGCTGGTGAAAGAAGAAATGCATCTGTAGGAGTCACAATAATGATGTCATAGCCTTGGTCTAGGTAAGATTGATCTTTGAAATCAAGTAGGCTTGCAAACATCGATCCATCTAACATATTGTGACCATAGATCAAATTGTTATCACTGCTCATATCTGAGCTATCATCAGCATCTAAGAAGATACATCCACTGGAACTGTAAGTTCCATCGAATAAATGTGTCAGGTAATAGTCGTTATCATCACCTTGCACAATCGGGTAGCTGATGGTGGAATTTTCTACATAAATCCAACCAACAATATCTGGATTAACCTCTCTAAGAGCATCCCAGTCTAAGTTGAGTTCAAGTAAACTTGCTGCCCCAGAAAAGATAGCATCTATGAGAGACTGATCAACCCCAGAGATATTTTGAGCATTTTCGTATCGCGCCCTAGCATCAAGATATCCATAGACCATAACACCGGCGAGAATCGCTGCAACAATAAAAAGAGCGAGCCCAATTGTCAGCAAAATCTTGCTTTTCTTGTCCCACTTCTTCTTACGTTTAGGAGACTTTACGGCATGTGCGCCCCTATAGGTATTTGCTTGTGTTTCGCTCATTTCTTCTTTCTAATCTCCTCGATAAATCCTTTAAGGATAAAAAATATAACACCGACAACAAGAATAATCCCAATAATCCATGGGACAATCTCGGGAACTTGAAATCCAAATAGAGTGGTCATATTCATATAAATTTCCCTCTTACATAGCAGTCGGTATCACGCGACAACCGGCATCACACGACAACATCCGGTATCTTCTAATGTTCGGCCAGAACAACAAAAAGTGTTCGATCAAAACAACAAAAGGCAAGAAACAAAAGACGAGAAGCATTCTTGCCTCAAGCCTCAATGTAGATACTATTCCTCTTTAAATGGAAGATCGTTTCTCGGTTCTTCCTTGCTCTTATTACGCCTAAGCGAGTTAAATACGCTCTTAGACTTCTTCTCAGCACGACGAGCCTCCTCGAGTCTACGAGCTTCCTGCTCATGCTTAAGCATCTTTGGAGTCTTTTTGCTTGCAGCTTGTTGAGTCTCGCGCTTTCTGATAACTCTAATTTTTCCAAATTCAATATAGAGAGCGAAGATAATTGCAGCATATGCCAAAACGATAAAGACTAGATAGATATCTGTGTACCCATTAGCTGTAAAGAGGTATGCAAGCACAATGGACAAAACTCCGACAACGAGCGACGTCCACCAAATACGACGCCACTTTTTAATCTCAGGATTCTTTTTCTTTTTAACTTCGATAGTCTCTCTAGCAGTAGAGCCCTTGCTAGTTCCAACCTTTGATGCTGCCTTAGCCTGCTTTTTACGTGCAGCCTCCTCAGCCTCTGCCCTAAGCTCGCGACGGCTTTTCTTTTTTGTGCCCGCCAAATAGACTGTCGAGGCAGCCTCCCTTGCAGGCTTAGCTTTTGCAGCACTCTTTTTTGTTACGCCTTCTGGACCGTCGCCGGTATTTCTATCGTTTTGAAAACTTCTCCTGGTCAAAATGTTTCTCCTGCAAATTAATCAATCTGTCTATCTTGTGCTAAATCAATAAACGTCTGTAATAAGGCTTGTAATAAAAGCCCAGCTAATTAATTTTACTTTGATTAGCAAATTTTTTACCAGTAATTAACTCATACGCTTGAATATATTTTTGAGATGTAGCATCGATAATATCTTGAGGAAGTCTTGGCGGATTTCCTGTCCTGTCCCATACAGAATCTAACCAATCGCGAATGAATTGCTTGTCGAAGCTTGGCTGGCTTTGCCCCTCTTTATAGAGGTCTAGTGGCCAAAATCTTGAGGAGTCAGGTGTCACCACTTCATCTGCCAAAATGATCTCTCCATCAAACACACCAAACTCAAGCTTAGTATCGGCAATGATAATTCCATTTTTTAGTGCATGCTCAGCGGTGCGGCTATAAATTTCGAGCGAAAGATCACGAAGCTTGTCAGCATTTTCTTTGCCAATCTTGTTGACAACAACATCGAAGCTAACATTTTCATCGTGATCGCCAATCTCTGCCTTTGTTGAAGGAGTAAAAATTGGCTCAGGCAACTTTGAAGAATTCACTAGCCCATCAGGAAGAGGGATTGAGCAGACTGTCCTAGATTGCTCATACTCTTTTAGACCACTTCCTGCAAGGTAACCTCTTACGATACATTCCACAGGAAACATCTCGGCTTTTTTAACGATCATAAAACGACCAGCAAGATAGTCAGCTGCTTTTTGGAATTGCTCTGGCAAATCCTCAACATCTGCAGAGATTACGTGGTTTTTGATTGTATCCTTCAAAAAATCAAACCAATAAAGCGAGATCTGGTTTAAAACCTCTCCCTTATAAGGGATTTCATCAGCAAGGATATAGTCGAAAGCAGAAATGCGATCTGAGACCACCATCAAAAGCCTGTCTCCTAGATCATAAATATCTCTGACCTTTCCACTGCTATCAGGCTTGACGCCTATTTCGACCATTTTTACCTCCGCTTTTTTTATTCTGCCTTGTATTTCTCTTCTCTTTTTTATCGGCAGAGTCCTTCTTTGCTCCACCAGTCTTCTTTGCTCCACTAGTAAATGTCTTAATAATCCACGACGATGTTATATCCGATCTCTTCTTTTTCTTCGGATCTTCTTTGATAAGTGGAATATTGATAGTAAATGTTGATCCCTTGCCAAGAGTGGATTCTACGTTTACCCATCCATTATGCCTATCTACAATCTCCTTGACGATAGCAAGGCCAATTCCTAACCCGCCAGATACCCTGTCACGGGCGGAATCGGCACGCCAAAAGCGCGAGAACACATGACTTAGATCCTCTGGCGACATGCCCATTCCAGTATCTTTTACTGCAATCTGAGCCATCATTTGATTAGAACTTACAGATATATCTATTCTGCCGCCTGCTGGAGTGTATCTAACAGCGTTAGATAAGATATTGGAGGTGGCTTGCTTTATCAAGTCAGGGTCGGCCATGACCATAACTCTAGGCTCATATATATAGTGCAGATCAAGGTTTGACTCCTCTAATAGCATCTGGTGATTCATCACAAGCTCTTCTATAAGTTGACCTAAATCTAGCTCCTCAGCCTTTATCTGAACTGCACGATTTTCTAGGCGAGAAAGTTTTAGGAGCGCATCAACAAGTTTGCCTAGACGTACAACTTCATTATTGACCATCGCAAGATTTTGCTGATCTGCCGGCAAAACACCGTCAGCCATAGCCTCCACAGTCGCCTGCATTGCCATCAAGGGCGTGCGTAGTTCATGAGCGACATCATTAACAAGGCGGCGTTCGAGCTTGCGGTCGTTTTCGATAGAGTTAGCCATATCGTCAAACATCATTCCAAGCTGCGAAATCTCGTCGACTCCTTCGAGTTTTGTTCTTGCAGAAAGGTTTCCTGAGCGAATAGAGTTGACTGTACGAGTGATACGTTTGATTGGATTGATAAGGCCACGAGCTAGCAGATATCCGATGACAGACGAGATCAATACTGCAACGATTGCAGCAAAGACAATCGCTCCATATGAAGTAGCTTTAAACTCGTCATCGCGCCCGGAGATAAATGTACCAGAATCAACATCCCAAACTTCCACAGTGCCAATTTCGACACCGTCTACAAGTATCGACTGACTCACAGATCCTGGTGGAATATAGATAGTACTATCATCTCCAGAAGTTTGTGAATCTGTAAGATTTGCTGAATAGATTATCTGACCATCATTGTCCAAAACTAGTATGGAAGTTGTTTCATCTAATGTTATGTCAGATAGATCTTCGATTGCCTCATCCCAAGTACCAAAACGGTCATAGCTATATGAGACCAATACGGCTGTGTATCTCGCAAGACGTTGCATATTCTCTTTAGCGTATGATGAAAAGTGATCTTCCCATACAAGCGCTAAAACCAGTGCAGCAATCAGTGCTGTCATAACTGCAACAAGGCCGAAGAGCGTGACGATCTTGCCAGTGTAGGAAATTGTTGCTGGATTTTCTTTAAATGTGATTTTGGCGTTATCCTTGTTGTCGAGTGCGCTAGCTTGATCGTCATCATCTTGTACAGCACCCGACACCCTAGGCGACGAAGAACTCTCTACAGCAGCATCACCCTTTTGCTGCCCCTGCAGTTCATCGCCGTTTTTTTGACCATCTATCTGCATATTTTGTGTCTATTTAAATCTTTGACGGATCCTCAAATCTATATCCAATTCCATGAACCGTATATAGCCACTTTGGATTTCTTGGATCATCGCCAATCTTAGCTCGAAGATTTTTGATATGACTGTCGATTGTTCGTTCATAACCCTCAAAATCATATCCCAAAACCTTTTCTACAAGCTCCATACGAGAATAAACTCTACCTGGATAGCGACACAAGGTTGTAAGAAGCTTAAACTCACTTGCAGTAAGATCTACCTCTTCGCCATTGACAAAAACTTTGTGGCCAGACACATCGATCTCAAGGTCGCCAAAAGTTAGTGTCTCGCGTTGTGGCTCGGAATCGATATGAGCGCGGCGTAAAAGTGCGCGAACCCTCGCGACTAACTCACGCGGAGAAAATGGTTTTACAAGATAGTCATCCGCACCAAGCTCAAGGCCGATAATTCTATCTTCTACCTCACCTTTTGCTGTAAGCATAATGATTGGGATGTCGGAAGTATCTCTGATTACACGACAGATTCTCTCGCCCGAAACTCTAGGCAACATCAAGTCCAAAATCACGAGGTCAAACGGATGATTTTCAAATTCATCTAAGGCTTCTTGGCCGTCACCAACAGCTGTTACTGCATAATTTTCTGCTTTAAGATAGGCTGACACGGCATCGCGAATTGCCTTTTCATCTTCAACTAGCAAAATGCGCCTTATCTCGTTACTCATTGTAATTTCTCCTAACAACTTCATTTGGCGCTTTTCTTTACAGTTTGAAAGTTTACTTTATATTGGACTATTTGTTGAAACTTACGCAAAACTTACATCTCTTCACTGGGCGTGCGCATGATTAAAACGCAGATGCAAAAGATGCAAAATCAAACCTATTGATCTATTTCAAATGATCTGACGCGCACTACTCCATCCCCAGAGCCATCTGTTGCAGGAAGTTGAGTATAGACGCTTACGCGTTCACACTCACCTGTCGAAAGCAAAAAGTCCCCGTATGAACCATATCCAGAAACAAGTGGAATTGCAAAATAACTCTGTTCATCTAAGTCGAGACCAACGACACTGCTAGTGCTCTTGATTATCAAATACTTGCCACATTTTGCAGGTGTTTGCATTGGCGTCCTGTTAAAGCGCACGTAACGTCCATCACCAATTGGCGCGTAGGTGCCAAAGCGCGAAATTCCACCATCATAGTTGTAGTTTTGCTCAATCCCAAAAATGAAATTGCCATCCATATAAATTGCAGTATTTGCACGCATAGAGCCTGGTAAAAGCTGAGTTGCAACTACCTCGTCAGAGACAGCATCTATTGCCGTCATATTATATCTAGTGGATGAGGTGTTAGCTCTTGGAACAATAGTCACATAACCGCCGGTAGCTTGAGGATTAGTAATCATACGTCCTTGCGAAGTGAACACAATCTGAGGCGTAGTGGAGTCGAGACTGGCTTTCTTGAGATAAGAATCACTATCAGAAGCCGATCCATCCTCATAAGGCATATAGGTCCACCAGCATGTATCCCCATAGACACAGAGCATCGGAGGGTCAAAATCGTAATCGCCCTCATCGATCAAAATTGCATCTCCAATAGTTGCTGAATCATATACAGGCGCAATATAAAGACGCCATTCGTCCGAGCGAAAATGGCTTTCCACCCAGGCGATTATCTCGCTATTACCACGCGCATCATATATCTCAAAGCCCTCATCTTTAGAGATTGCCTGTGAAAGCACGGTATTCAAAGTAGCCGACGAAATACTTAAAAGACCAAGTTTGACTAGCACATCGTTTGTGTCTCCTGGACTAAGTACAGTGGCTAAATTACCGCCATCCATATGAGCAACGCTTCCCATTTGGATATCAAAGGAGGCTGCCTCTTGCAATATTTGGGTGTAGTCAAGCTCGCTAAATTCCGACGAAATCAAAACGTCTTCATCTGCAACATCTAGCTCTGTAGCTACAGAAGAGGTAGTGTCATCATCTTGATCCGACGAACAACCCTGCATGATTGCAGTTGATCCTACAACTAACATAGTAGCTGCCGCAGATCCGATAACAAATTGTCTTCGAGTTATAGATAAACCTTCTGTGGGTTGTTTTTTTTGTTTCATTTAAAGCTTAATCTCATTTTAGATTTTTAAACATTTCTACTCGTTTTTATGGTAGCGTGATAGCTAGCTAAATCAAAGCCTAAAATGGATAGGCTGGAAGGCATCAGGAGGCAACCGTGACATCGCAAATAATAACAATAAGCAGACAGTACGGCAGCGGCGGTCGTGAGGTCGGCGAAAAACTAGCAAAAAAACTTGGTTACAAATACTACGACAAAGAGGTCATTCGCCGCGCAGTTGAAGAAAGTGATATCAGCGAAGAGTTCTTTGAGAAGACTACGGACGGCACTGGAAGCATCGTCTCCTACTTCCTTTCATTTGCCAATGGACGTAGCTCTTCTGATGAAAATTCGCTTCCACTTCCCGACAGAGTCTTTTTAATTCAGTCGAAGGTTTTAAAGAAACTAGCTAGTGAAGGACCATGCGTCATTATTGGACGCTCTGCAGATTATGTCTTGCGTGATCAGCCAGATCTTTTGAAAGTCTTGATCTATGCCGAAAAGGACACAAGAGTTGAGCGCGTTATGAAGCGTAACAGCTTAACTGAAAAAGGTGCTTTGGCGCGTATCAAGAAGGTCGACAAAGGGCGCGCACTTTATTACGAACAATTTACTGGCAATAAGTGGTGCGATGTTTTTGCACATGATGTTGCGCTTTCGACATCTACCTTCTCAATCGATGACACCGTCGAGATTCTTGCCGATATTGTTCTGAATCGTCAGTAGTCATGTATCGCGGCGCTGCCGAGCTGCTAAGCAAAGCCGCGCCGCGC
>CAZLCK010000013.1:14924-21036 GCA_964558235.1 uncultured Coriobacteriaceae bacterium | reverse complement strand
AATCATAGTCGCCGAGCGTCAGAACAAAGCGCAGTCGCTCAGCACATCTTCTAAAATTCCAACTCCTGCAAACGATCAAAAATCACATCGATCCTCGATAAGAATGCTCTTGGATCGAAGATCTCATCTAAAGTCTCTTTATCTAGGTTTGCATCTGGATCGGATTCAATGCGCTCTCTAAACGATGGCCCCTCTACTGCATTTTGAATATCTTCCCAAACCTGCATGGCATTTCTTTGAACTACCACATATGCATCTTCACGCGTAATACCGGTTTGAACCAAAGCTAGCAAAACCTTTGAAGAGAAGATCAGCCCACGTGTACGCCATAGATTGTGCTCCATCTTCGCAGGATAGGTAAATAGATCGTCTAGCAACGGCTGCATCTTCGAAAACATGTAGTCAAGCGCGATAAAACTATCCGCTAGAGCGACTCGCTCAGTTCCAGAGTGGCTTATATCTCTCTCGTACCACAATGCAACGTTATCAAGAGCTACTTGAGCATTAGCTTTAACGACCCTAGCAAGACCACAAACCCTTTCAACAGTAATTGGATTTCTCTTGTGAGGCATAGCGGACGATCCCTTTTGTCCCTTCTTAAAAGGCTCTTCTGCCTCAATGACGTCGGTTTGCTGCAAAAGCCTTACCTGCGTTGCAATCGACTCTAACTCAGCAGCAACAACAGCCAAAGTTGTCATAACCTGAGCATGTCTATCGCGTGCAATAACTTGTGTTGAAAGAGGATCGTGCTTCATGCCAAGTTTTTCGCATACATATTCCTCAACAAATGGATCGATATTAGAATAAGAGCCAACAGCTCCAGAGATTGCTCCTGTTGCAATATTTTCTCTAGCTTCTTGTAGACGAACTTGGCATCTTTTGAGAGCCCAAGCCCAACTCCCAAACTTCATTCCAAAAGTCATTGGTTCAGCGTGGATGCCATGTGTTCTTCCAACACAGAGTGTGTCACGAAATTCAAAAGCACGTCTAAGACAGGTCTTCCCCAGCTCAGCGATGTCCTTCAAGATGATGTCGATAGCTTGCACAATCTGATAGCAAAGTGCAGTATCTCCAAGATCCGATGATGTCATACCATAGTGCACCCAACGACTTGGTGGTTCTGATCCTTCAGGAATATCGGCATCGATATATTCAGCCATGTTGGTAAGAAATGAAATCACATCATGATTAGTAACTTTTTCAATTTCCTCAATACGATCAGCACTAAAATCGGCATGTTCACGGATCCAAGCAGCCTCTTCCTTCGTAATGCCTGCTTTTCCAAGCTCGGCTTGAGCCTCACATGCTAGGATTTCTATCTCTTTCCAAATCTCAAACTTATTCTCCAGAGAAAAAATCCTGCCCATCTCAGCGCGGGTGTATCTGTCGATCACAGCCGATCATCCTTTCCAAACAAAAACTGCTCTACAAACAAATTCAATTGTGTTTTGTGCAAATTCCTACAACCCATAGCTCAAAAGCCAGCTCCTCATCAAAGCCACTTTTCATCTTTTGTTCGCAATCTGCAGCCGAACAAATTGCCTCTATTAAATCTTGCGAACTAAAATTAGAAGCAAAGCCTCTATACTGCTTGACTTTCCAATCGGGCATCTTTAATTCTTGAGCAATATCTGCATACCCAAGCAATTCCTCTAAAGCTTTAAGATGAATCAAAGTCCTGATCTCTTTCAAGCAATAGTTTAAAAGTCCAAAACGCTGCTCTCCTTCAAGCTCCCTTAAGATCTCCAAACAACGCTTTGAATCGCGAGAAAACATAGCGTTTGTTATATCCCAAGGCTTTGGAAGTTGAACTTTTTTAACTAGGCCGGCAACGTCTTGTCTATCTACAGAGTTGCGCCCTTGAGATGTTACATACTCTGCAAGTTTTTTTAATTCTGCAGCAAGTGTGACTGTATTATTTCCAATATATTCGATTAGAAGATCTAAAGCGCCATCCTCTAAATTTATATTGAGATCCCTGCCTACCTGCTCACAAAAAGCTTTAATGTCTTTTTGTTTTGTTTTTAAATCACAAGAAACAATTGCATCTTTGTCGATTGCTTGAATAGCTCTATAGAGTCTGGTTCTTTTGTCTAGGCTATCCGCAATTAAAACAAGTACCGATGTATCCGTTGGAGCTTCAAGATAATCACATATTAAGTCAGCCACAGGCTTTTTTAGATGATTAGCATCTTTGACAACAATCAATCGCTTTTCGCTCAAAAAAGGCATAATCGCACAGGCCGAAGTAACGGCATCCAATGGGTCGATATTTTGCCCCTCAAATGTTGTCTCGTTTAGAGAAATATCTCCAAACTCACCTATGCGCTTGCGCATTGCTTTGAGCAATACATCCTGCTTAAGCTTATCTTCTCCAACGAATAGATATACCGGAAGTAACTCTTTTTTCTTAGCCAATTAAGGATGATCTCCTAATTGCATAATCTGCGTAATTTGAATAATTTGTAGCTTTTATGATGTTATCACAGCTCGCCTAGACTACGCTTCGCTCTAACCGCCAAGCTTTATCGTTACATCGCCATCTAAATCTGTCCTAAAAATTACCACGCCGCTCTCCTCTAAACATTTGATCGTAGAATCTGCAGGATGACCATACCTGTTATCTTCTCCAACACTTACCAGCGCAATCTTTGGAGATAGCTCTTTTAGCACATCTTCATCAACAGACTCTTTACTTCCATGATGTCCGACTTTCAAAATATCGATCCCATCTTCTGTCAAAATACCAGCAAGCGTTGTATCCAACATCTCATCGAGCTGTTTAGCCTCAGCATCTCCTGTCAAAAGTAGGGTCGAATAGTTGATACCATCGTCGTATTCAACGAGCAAACACAGGGAATTTTCATTACTGCCATCCATCACATAATCCTCTGCTGGCCAAACAACCGTTGCAGACAATCTGTCTGATATACGAATTACATCTCCTTCTTCCAGTTCAAAGACCTCCACACTTGATAGATATTCCTCTCGTTCAAGTTCATCCATCGCCTCCAACTGTTTTGCACTAACGCCAACACTTTTAACATCGACCATCGACAAACATGCCTGCAACGCACCACTATGGTCTGCATCAAAATGGCTCAAAATCACCCCATCAAGCGAAAAAATATAATTTCTTGCAAGAGCATCGAGCAACTCTTGATCATATTGGCCCGTATCGACTAGCACAGCTCTTGGACCATCTCTTATAAGGATTGCATCACCTTGGCCAACATCCATCATCGTTACCACAACACCAGTTGGATATGATGGCCAAAGAATCAACGAGGCAAAAGCGCAGGTCAAAACACCTACTACAACTCTCACAGTTTGCTTTGCTGGAAGTGGCCAAAACACCCATAAAAGTGCTCCAATTGCAAAGATCACTACTCCCGCTATAACGCCATCCATATGGATTGGAATTGCTGCAAAAGGTAGAGCTGCCATCCAATTGACGATGACAGAGAAGATGTCGGCGATATAGCTTGCAAGCAACAGGATAAGCATGCCTAAAGGCTCAAAGAGCAAAGATCCAACACATCCAACAAGTCCAATTGCAAGCAAAAACGAGACTACTGGAGAAGCTATCAAGTTGCTAATTGGACCAATGATAGAAAGCATCGAAAATGCTGACGCACTTACAGGCGTTGTTGCAATCTGAGCCACCAGTGTCATAGCTAGTGGATCGCTCAATTTTGATGTGCACCTTGGTAATAACTTCTCTGTCCAATATGAGGCAAGGGGCAAGAACAGGGCCAAAGATCCAACACCAACGACTGAGAGTAAAAATCCCAAAGAAAAAGCTGTGCTAGGATCGATCACTATCATTAGAACAATAGTTACAACTAGCGCATCTGCCGATCTGTTTTTTCGACCTACCATCCATCCAAAAGATGCAACACCAGCCATAATACATGATCTAATAGCAGATGGAGCCATGCCCGTAAAGACCAAGTAGCACACCATCATCAGCACTAGAAGTATTGTTGCAAATCTTCTGTTCGCTCGTGTTCGGCTTAACATCCAAGCTGCTAACATGCAAACAGTTGCCATGTGTCCGCCAGAGACCGCAATCAAGTGAGTTAAACCTGTAATCTGCCATGAACTTTGCGAACCTGATTGCTCAAAAGCGCTTTCATATCCTAAAACTATCCCAGACAAAAGCGCTTGACCATCCGTTGCATTTAAGCCTTTTATGCCACTAAATTGTTCATTTTCACTAAACAGAATTCCAAGTGTTCTATCTCGAAGAGCCCCCAATACCCCACTTAAACTCGCACTCCAATAAGGTTTTAGATCTTCACTTTCTATAGAAAATGTCCCAGAGACCATAGATGAAAACATCCATGAGGATTGCTCCTTGTTCTCTATCGATCTAAAACTCCCTTTCGCTTCAAACGACGCGCCATAAGGGAGGGCCTCTTGTTCACTGTCCCAATAGATTCTCGCTTTAACTGTTTGTCCATCGTTTGAGCTAATGCTTGCATCAGATCTCCACCCAATGCTTGAACTCGTAGCGTCTGAAATAATTGTGAGAGTATAGGGTGAATTGGTATCCTCAAAGTCCTCAGATAGACTAACAAACGAGCTCCACGAAACAAAACCGAGTAAAACCCCTATAGCCCAAAAACATATGATAAAAATAGGGCCAAAGCTAGTTTTCTTCCTTATGAAAATCGAAGCACAAAATAGCACAGCAGGAACAAAAGCTAGCAAACAGACGAGTAATACTTGACTACCTACTTCCTGCTCAATATAGAACAGAAAACCAGATTCTATAAAACTTTGCCAAACAACCTGCTCGCCAACACAGGCACCCAACCAAAACGCAATTGTCCCAAATAGAAGAGTTGGCAGAGTTGGTCTTTTTGGGACTAGTCTCTCATCTTTAAACTGTCCTTCTAGACCGACAGCTCCACCTATCATGGAGGTTATTAAAGACTTTAGTCTACCTACTATTGCATAGGCACAATGAATGAGCTTTGACTTACTCGAATCATTGTGGACATGCTCTGTCATCCTTGACATACTTGGTAGCAGATAAACAAATTCAAGCATCTGTTATTACGCATGTTTACACGCAGATTAACTCTTCGATTTGAGCAAACTTAGCTTCGCCAATCCCACTTACTTTTTGAATCTCTTCAATCGAACTAAAACCCCCGTTCTCCTCTCGGTAGCTAATAATATTTGCAGCGGTAACAGGACCTATACCCGGCAAAGAATCTAGCTGCTCTTCAGTTGCTGTATTCAGATTGATTAAAGACTGCGCTGTACTCTGAGTCGAAGTAATGCTAGATTGCCCAGAACTCACAGATACTTGCCCACTTGCCACCTCTTCAACAGTTGGAATATGAATCTGTTCGCCATCTGAAATCACACGTGCAAGATTAATAGCCTCTGAACTCGCATCTGTAGCAAGACCCCCGGCTGCTTCTATAGCATCTATTACACGCGAACCCTCTTCGACTTCATAAACTCCTGGCGAAACAACAGCACCAGTGATATGGACTATATGCATTGCAATGGCTGCCTGGGCATCCACGTCATCCGAAGCTAGATCAGTATCTGATGCAGCTAAATCACCCTGCTCACTCGAAGAAGACAGTCCGCTAGCACTCTCAATATCCAAAGGCTGCGCAGATGAAGTCACAGCCCATCTAAATATGACTATCGCAAAAATCGCGATGAAAACTGCAGCCGATGCCTTTAGAACATTTGGTGAAATTTTTGAAAGCTGACTTCTCTTTAATAGATCTAAAAGCTTAGATTTAAATCCAGAACAGCCAGTGTCGCTATCGGAGATCAAATTGTCGAAGTCATCAGGTGGGAAGTCTTTCGAATAATCTTCATCGATATCATCTGAAAAAACTTTCGAGTAATTTTTAGTAAAGTCCTGAGAAAATTCATCAGAACTATAGAGATCATCGGGCGGAAATAGATCTTCTTTTTGTAGCGGTATTACCATCTCTTTTTCCTCCCTATTTTTAGTAGAAAAATATTGTTGGTAGAAAAATTCTTGAAAGAGATGGTATGAGCTAAATCTTAGGATTTGACAGATGAAATCTAAACTAGAGCTTAATTAAATCTAAATTCATCCAAAGTGGGTTAG
>CAZLCK010000013.1:12187-14824 GCA_964558235.1 uncultured Coriobacteriaceae bacterium | reverse complement strand
GCCCAACTCTCGAAGTCCATCATCGCGCTGTATTGAGCAATTTCGTCCATCTTAGCGTGTGTCTCAGGATTGCGCGGTAAAAAGAGCGTACAACAGTCAGCACACGATTGAATCGAAAGGTCGTATGTATCGATCTGCTCGGCAATCCTAATGATCTCCTGTTTATCCGATCCAATGAGCGGCCTAAATACAGGAAACTTTGCGACCTCATCAACTGCGCGAATGTTATCAATGGTCTGAGATGCCACCTGACCAAGTGACTCTCCAGTAGCAATCGCCTTCGCATGCTCTATATTCGCTACCTCATTTGCAACAGCCATCATCAAACGACGGAAAAATATAACTCTTAGCTTTGAGGGCACTATTTCAGCTATCTGTTGCTGATAATCCCCTATCCTAGCGATACACAAACGCCTGATACCACCGGTGTATTCCAGAGCATCACAGATGTCGCGCACTAAATATTCAGAGGAGTCATCGGTTTGAGGAGCGCCAGAAAAATGTAGAGCAACAGCCACTGCACCGCGATGAATGAGCTTCCACATCGCAACCGGAGAATCAATGCCACTAGAAAGCATCATCACAAATCTGCCGCCACTTCCAACAGGAAGCCCACCGACACCAGATTCAGATTTCGCATAGATATAGGTGGAGCCTTGAATAACATGCACATGTACCGTAACGTCAGGATTATCCATACGGATTATCTTATCGGGAGCAACATCATGTAAATGTGCCCCAACGATCCGATTTAGCTCCATAGAATCTATTGGGAAATCGGTATTGGATCTTTTTGCTTCAACTTTAAAGCTCTCAAAAGGCTCAGAGTCTAATAAAACTTCTGAAGCAAGTCTAAAAATATCATCGAGCTCACGAGAAGTGCGCCATCCAACAGAAACCCTAGCGACACCTGGGATTTTACGCAAAGTGTTAAACAGTTTTTTAATTGGAGCGCTCGAAAGTCCTTCAGAGGCAGACCCGTCGTCGATGATTGCAGGACTAGAATTATCAACACAGACAAGAATCCTTCCTGAGATTTTTATAATCTCCTTAATAGGAAGGCTCTCACATGAAAATTCTATATTACGAATTAGCTGGCGCTCGAAAGATGATCTATTGCGCCCCTTGAGTCCAATTTCGTGATAATGAATTAAAAAGATAGGGCTAAATATATGATGCTTATCCAAGCGAGATCATGCCTACTTATTTTACGCTATCCTCAACATATCCGAGATCTCCTCTTTCAATCTCCTCCATTGCCAAAGAAAGTGGCTTTGTCTTGGAAAATTGTGCGATCTCGGTCACGCTTTGAAGCGTCAAAGCACGACTACGCTGTCCACGCATCATGTCATTGATATCACGGGCACGCTTCGCAGCCATCTGGCAAAGCAGATACTTATCGTTATGAGTTTTTGATAAAAGTTCATCAATATGTTGATCGATAATCGACATCTAAAATCATTCCTTAAAACCACGACTTTTTTCGATCATCTCATCAGGCGAGTCGATAAAGTCTAAAAGTTCTTGAGTAGCTTCTTCCAAGTTATCATTAACGAGCGTGTAATTATAGCATTTTTCGTATTCCATCTCCACACGAGCAGTCTCAAGCCGTCGCTGTATCTGTTCGAAAGACTCCGCCCCTCTACCCTCTAGACGCTCAATAAGGTCTTCAAAATGTACAGGACGCACAAATATAAGATAGGCATCGGGAAAATTTTTCTTAACTTGTAGCCCACCTTGAACATCTATCTCTAAAATGACATCTTCTGAGCTAGCGATATGACTATCCACTTGACTGCGCAATGTTCCGTAATAATTATCGTGAACCTTAGCCCACTCTAAAAAATCGCCCTCAGAAATTTTTTGCTCAAACTGATCTGTCGTTAAAAAGAAATAGGATTGCCCGTCAATCTCGTCTTTTCTTGGTAAGCGAGTAGTCGCCGAAACAGACAACCATAGTCCATTTCGGCGACTCGTTATTCTTTGTACTAAGGTGCCTTTACCAGCACCTGATGGCCCAGATATAACAAAAAGTCTTCCAGGCATTTACTTCTCTGAGAACCTCTCGATAAGTTCTGCACGCTGGCGTGCTCCCAAACCCTTAATTCTGCGGGTGTCAGAAATGTTTAGCTCCTCCATGATCTTGGCTACCTTTGCCTTGCCATAACCAGGCAAGGAGGCGATCATATCCTTTACCTTGAGCTTGTCAATAACTGGATTTCCCTCAGTGGTGAGAATCTCCTCAACACTGATCTTTCCTTCCTTGATCTTTGCTCTGAGTTCAGCGCGAGCATGGCGTGCCTCAGCTGCCTTCTCCAATGCTGCACGACGCTCCTCGGCGGTCTGATTTGGAAGTGCCATTCTACCTTCTCACTTTCAATATCGGTTATATTTCTTCCTGACCAACGATACTGCCAATAGACAGGCTTTTCTCAATTTTTACTAAGCTGTAATTTTAGCTCAAAAAGCGTACCAATAGCTTTAAAATTTTCTTGTATTTGTCGTCTCGTGGCGCAACAAACAATAAAGATGCGCTTTGACAGGTTAACATGAAACAATATTTCAAGATGTATATGTCGGTCACAAGGCAAAAACCAACTATAAAAGGGCGCTTTATCCTACTAAACGGCTAAAGCT
>CAZLCK010000013.1:0-12087 GCA_964558235.1 uncultured Coriobacteriaceae bacterium | reverse complement strand
CGGCTAAAGCTTTCTGCTTCCAAGCGAGTGCACTTCGATCCCCTGAGCACACAATTCACATTCCGAAGCTTCCCAAGAAGGTGTTGGAAGAGTCAACAGTGGAAAGAATGGTTGACTAAATAACCTATCAGAGCAGCGATCGATAAGTGAGACTACACCTGTAACCACACCACCAGATTCCTCAACTAAATCGCACACCTCTTTTACAGAGGAGCCCGTAGTAACAACATCTTCTGCGATCAAAACGTTTGAACCCCGTGGAACCTCAAACGAGCGCCTAAACACCATTTTTCCATCCTTGCGCTCAGAAAAAATCATCTTTGTTCCGAGAGCGGCTGCGACTGCAAATCCAAATAAAATGCCTCCAACAGCTGGAGAAGCGACGAGATCGACCTTGATATCTTTCGGAAGTCTTGCCACAGCTTCGGCGCTTAGGTCCATCGTTAAGCGAGGATTTTCTAGCAGACGTGCACATTGAATATATGTGTCGGAGTGCCTGCCAGATGTCAAAACAAAGTGCCCATGGCGAATTGCTTGAGTGTCCTTTAAAATCTTGCTGATGTCGGCATCATTCATTAGCTTCTCCCTTGTCTGCTTCTTCCTTGTTTATATCTGCAAATTAAGAAGGACGAGCTATCATCCTTACGGTTAAAACCGTGGGTTTTCCCGCCCGCAATGGGTAGACTTTTGCAAAATTACTTACGCAAGAGCTTTAACTACTTCGTCTAGAATCTCCTCAAAAGCTTCTAGCGGGTTTGGAGCCTCTGTAATCGGACGTCCAATTACAAGATGCGTTGCACCATCTGAGATTGCACTTGCCGGTGTTGCAACGCGCAACTGATCTTGGGTTTTAGAACCTGCCGGTCTGATTCCAGGAGTCACAATGTAGGCATCTTCTGGCAAAATGGCCGATAGCTGCTTAGCCTCTTTAGCAGAACAAACCACTCCCGCAATCGAACATGATGCAGCAAGCCTCCCTAAAAGTTCGACCTGTTTTGCTGCACAATTTTTAACTCCGATCGAGGCGAGATCGCTATCGTCCATACTCGTCAAGACCGTAACAGCAATCACATCGGATCTACGACCGGTCTCACTTTGCGCTAGAGCTGCGCCCTCCAAAGCAGCTTCGATCATCTTTGCGCCACCAGAAGCATGAATTGTCATCAGATCGGCACCTGTTAAAGCAACAGATCTTGCTGCGCCCTTAATTTGATGAGGGATGTCATGTAATTTTAGATCGACAAAAACCTTATAGCCCATCTCTTTAAACTCTTTTACTACAGCTGGGCCTTCGGCATAGAACATAGTCATCCCAACTTTAAGCCATTTTGCATGTCCTAAAAGCTGGCCTGCTAACTCGCGTGCTTTATCGATATCGCAATCTAGCGCAACGATTATTCTATCTGCTGCTAATTCTTTAGCTGTTTGTGTGCATGCCATTTTGTCACCTTTATATTTTTGTCATCTTTGTATTAGTTTTAGACGTTTTAAACCTAGTCTCTCCAGTAATTGGAGTACCCCCCAGCTCACTTTTGCGCCTTCAATCGCCGATCTAGTCCAAAAGTGTCACCGATCTACTCCAAGAGTGTTTTCGTTCTAGTCCAAAAGCGCACCTGTCAAAACTCTTACGTCGCTTACATCATTTTCTATGCACCATTTTTCTAATCCCTCAACAATATCCAAAGTCGCTCTAGGATTAGTAAAATTCGCCGTTCCTACAGCTACCGCACTAGCTCCAGCAAGCATAAATTCAATAGCATCTTGTGTAGATGTAATGCCACCCATTCCAATAATTGGAATCGACACCGCCCTATACACTTCATAGACCATGCGAAGCGCAATTGGCTTAATAGCTGGCCCAGAAAGTCCGCCAACTTTTCTAGCTAAAACAGCCCTTTTTGACTTTACGTCGATTGCCATTCCTAAAAGCGTATTGATTAACGAAATCGCATCGGCACCAGCTTCTTCGGCGGCCTTAGCGGTGATTGTAATATCTGTAATATTAGGAGTCAGCTTTACAATTATCGGCCTGTTCGTAGCTTTTTTACACTTGGTGACTATTTTTTTAATCGACTCTGGATCTATACCAAATGTCATACCGCCGCTGTCAACATTGGGACAAGACACATTTAGCTCATATGCCCCAACAACACCCTCTTTTTCAAGGCGTTCTATAACCTGCCTGTATTCTTTTACACTATGTCCAGAGACATTGACGATAATTGGCACATTTTGTTTTGCCAACCACGCAAGATCACTCTTGCAAAAATCCTCGACACCCGGATTTTGTAGTCCAATTGAATTGAGCATCCCACTTGGAGTTTCAGTAATTCTAGGAGAGGCATTGCCCTCCCAAGGTGTCGCAGAGACTCCCTTTGTAGTTATAGCACCAAGTGATTCTAGATTAACGAAGTCTTTGTACTGTCGTCCTACTGCAAAGGTTCCAGATGCGGTTGTAATGGGGTTTTTCATCTCCAATGAGCCGATTTTTACCTTCATCGAAGGACGCATTTGGCTAGAAGATTCTGAAGTGTTTGTCATTACCAAATCACCTCCGAAGCGCTAAAAACTGGCCCGTCAACGCATGCACGTTTTTTACCATCTATTGTGTCAACCACGCACGATAGACATGCTCCTATTCCGCATGCCATCCTTCGCTCAAATGAGACTTCTACCTTAAGACCTGGTTTAGTCTTACCCTTTGAGATTTCGTCTTGGATTGCAAGGTAAGCATTTTTTTCCATCTGATCTGGTCCGCAAATTACGACATAATCGGCATCTTGTAGAGAGCCGGCAATAAGGTCGGTACAAAACCCGTGATGATAAGCAGATCCATCATCTGTTGCAAGCAGCATCTTTACGCCACTTTCTTCCAAAAAATCCACACCAACAAGACGGCTCTTGTTCGCTGCGCCCATAATGCAGGTAGTTTGAACATCTGTCTGTGCATAGTGGCTAAGCAGCATCATCAAGGGTGCAATTCCAATCCCGCCACAGATTGCAACCACATTTTTAATCTCTTTTGGAGCGCTCCATGGCCTTCCAATTGCTCCAATAATACTAGTAACCCAGCCAGACTGAGCCTTTGACAAATCAAGCGTACCCGACCCAACAACCTGATAGATTATCGATATCTCTTGAGCGACTTTATCCCAGGTGCAGACCGAAAAAGGTCTGCGCAAAACATGAGAGCCTTGTGGAGAAGTATTGGGCACCATCAAGTGAACGAACTGCCCGAAGGTAACCCTAGAGGCAATCTGTGGAGAGTGAAAGATCGCCATATAGGTTGCAGGAGCAATCTGCACGTTAGATAAAAGTGTCGCCTGCTCGTCGACAAGTGTTGGTTGCTCATCGACTAAACCCACATCCTTACTTGAACACGCAGAGGCTGCTGTATGTTCAAGGACGTCTGTACTATCAAATTCATCTAAATGATCAGTGCTATTTGCCATCATTGTTTCCTAGAATATCGACGTCATACCTATCTAAGTCTTGCAGACAAATTGGATTCATTCTGCCCGTCGTAAGACCACTTTCTTGTACTGCCTCGATAGCGCTGACCATAGCTGTTGCAGCCGCAATTGTGGTCACATAACAGATCGAATATCTAACTGCATCGGCGCGAAGCAGATAACCGTCGGAGCGCGTACGCTGTCCAAAAGGTGTATTGATAATCAAATCTATCTGCCCATCGGCTATCGCATCTCCAATATTTGGTCTGGCCTCGTGATACTTGTTAACAATCGTGACAGGAATTCCGCTAGCTTGCAAAGACTGCGCGGTTCCTGAGGTGCAAACAATCTCAAACCCTAGCTTTACAAGGTCTTTAGCGATTGTGATGATTGCACGTTTATCGCGGTCACAAACGGATACAAACACCCTACCCGATGTTGGAAGTGAATAATCGATTGCTAGTGCGGTTTTAGCATACGCAGCTGGAAAATCTTTAGCGATTCCCATGACCTCACCGGTGGATTTCATCTCAGGGCCAAGCACAAAGTCGGCACCTGGGAATCTTCCAAATGGAATAACCGCCTCTTTAACACTAAAATGATCGATCGTTCTATTATCTGGCGGCAGGTTAAGACTTTCGATGCTTTCACCAGCCATAATCATTGCTGCACACCTTGCCAAAGGAATTCCAGTGGCTTTTGAAACAAATGGAACTGTGCGCGATGCTCTTGGATTGACCTCGATCACATAGACTGTGGAATCCTTAACAGCAAATTGGATATTCATCAAACCACGAACTCCGAGCGCGAGAGCAAGCTTGCGAGTGTAGTCACAGAGCTGTTCGCAAATCTCTTGAGAGACCGAGAATGGAGGAATGCAACACGCCGAATCACCAGAGTGAATTCCTGCCTCCTCAATATGCTCCATAACACCGCCGATATAGACCTCTGTACCATCGCACAAAGCGTCAACATCGAGCTCAACTGCACTCTCTAAAAACTTGTCGAGATAGATCGGCATATCAGGAGAAACTCTCGTTGCCTGCACCATATATTTCTTAAGCGAGTCGGCATCGTAGGCGATAACCATGCCTCGGCCGCCCAAGACATAACTAGGACGAACTAACAACGGAAATCCAATACGATGAGCGACCTCAACGGCCTCATCAAACGAACTTGCAACTCCCGCAGAAGGATAGGCAATTCCCATCTCATCTAGAAGAGCACTAAAACGCTCACGATCCTCTGCTAGATCGATCGAATCGGGCTTAGTGCCCAAGATCTCAACGCCTGCGGCCTCCAAAGCGCGTGCAAGTTTAAGAGGAGTTTGACCTCCCAAGGTCACAACTACACCATCTGGACGTTCGGCCTCAACGATATCCATTACATCTTCGAAAGTTAGAGGCTCAAAATATAATCTGTCAGATGTGTCATAGTCGGTCGAAACTGTCTCTGGGTTTGAGTTGACCATGATCGTCTCATAACCCATATCAGAAAGCGCATAACTTGCGTGTACACAGCAATAATCAAATTCAATACCTTGACCAATACGATTTGGACCCGCGCCCAAAATCATCGCTTTTGGCTTATCGCATGGTCTAACCTCATCCTCATCTTCGTAGGTCTTGTAATAGTAGTTTGTAATCGACTCAAACTCTGCGCCACACGTATCTACCGTTTTAAATGTGGGGAGTACTCCGAGTGATTTTCTACGATCGCGAACGCGCTTTTCTGCCTGCTCCACGATGGCGCTTCCAGTATGTGAAGAATCATATTCGCCGGTAAGAAAGGCGATCTGTCTATCCGAAAGACCGCTTTGTTTTGCAAGTCGCATATCGTCGGCACTCAATCCATCAAGGGTATTTGCGCCGATTCTTTTTTCCACTGCAACGATGTGGGCAAGCCTTCCAACAAACCATGGATCGATGCTTGTAATCGAAGCAACCTCATCGATAGACATACCGCGCCTTAGAGCCTCGATCATGTAATAGATTCTGTGCTCAGTTGGCCTAGAGAGCATCTTTTCAAATGAGTCCTCATCGAAGAGATCGCGGCCATCACTGCCAAGTCCGTCGCGATTGTTCTCAAGCGAGCGCATAGCTTTGCCGAGAGCCTCATCGAAAGTACGACCAATTGCCATGACCTCACCGACAGCCTTCATACGCGTAGTTAGAGTCTCATCTGTTCCCTTAAACTTTTCAAATGCAAAGCGCGGAACTTTTACGACAACATAGTCGATAGTCGGCTCAAAGCACGCCGGAGTTGCAGATGTAATGTCGTTTACTATCTCATCAAGCGTGTAGCCTACAGCAAGCTTTGCAGCAGCCTTTGCGATTGGAAAGCCCGTTGCTTTAGAGGCCAAAGCCGACGAGCGAGAAACTCTTGGGTTCATCTCAACAACAATCATGCGTCCATCTTTTGGATTGATTGCAAATTGAACATTGGATCCGCCAGTAGCAACACCGATCTTTTCAAGAATTGCAAGTGAGGCAACCCTCATGCGCTGATACTCGATATCGCTCATGGTCTGCGAAGGAGCAACTGTGATCGAGTCACCAGTATGAACTCCCATAGCATCAAAATTTTCAATCGAGCAGATGATGATGGCATTGCCAGCGCTATCGCGCATGACCTCCATCTCATACTCTTTCCAACCTATAATCGACTCTTCGACTAAGACCTCGCTGGTAGGCGACAAATCCAAACCTTGTCTTACGATGTCGATAAGTTCCTGCTTGTTATAGGCGATTCCTCCACCAGCACCACCAAGTGTGTAACTTGGGCGCAAAACTAGAGGAAAGCCTAGCTCGTCGGAGAACTTTAGAGCATCCTCAACAGTGTAGACATACCCACTGCGCGCACACTCAATTCCAATCTCTGCCATAGCTTGCGCAAACTCTTTACGATCTTCGCCCTTATTGATAGCAGAAAGATCGCAGCCAATCATCTCGACGCCATACTTGTCCAATACACCTTTTTTAGCAAGTTCAACAGCACAATTAAGTGCAGTCTGTCCACCAAGCGTTGGCAAAAGTGCGTCGGGACGTTCGTCTTCAATAATCTTCTCAATAGCATCAGCCGTAATTGGTTCGATATAGGTGCGTGATGCCATAACAGGATCTGTCATGATGGTTGCTGGATTGGAATTAACCAAAATTACATCGTAACCATCGTTAGCCAACACCTTGCATGCTTGAGTTCCTGAATAGTCAAATTCACATGCTTGGCCAATCGTAATAGGCCCAGATCCAATTAGTAAAATCTTTTTTATATCTTCTCTACGTGGCAAAGCTCAACACTTCCTTTTTGTTTATGAATGCCAACCGGCCAAGCGATTTTGCGCAATATCAATGTCTAGATAGTCTTCTCTGTTCTCCATCAGGCGAACAAAAGCATTGAACAGATAGCCAGAATCTGTTGGTCCTGGACTAGCCTCTGGATGGTATTGAACAGAAAATGCTGGGATGTCTAGAAATGCTATGCCTTCTGATGTACCATCGTTTAGATTTACATGCGTAAGCTGAATGCGTCCATACTTTTTGTTCTGCACAACCGGTGCAATTCCAGCTTCGCTCCACACTCGCAGATCTTCTTCGTGAGAGCTATGCCCACCAGAAAGCTCAGGGATTATCTCTCCTAACGATGAAAAATCAACTGCAAAACCGTGGTTTTGACTTGTGATCTCGACACGTCCAGTCAAAAGATTCATAACTGGCTGATTTCCCCCATGATGGCCAAACTTTAGCTTGATAATGCGAGCGTCACATGCCTTTGAAAGCATCTGATTACCTAGACAAATTCCAAAAATCGCAATCTTTGAAAGCAAGGCATCTGCAAGCTCGATCGTCTTATCAACTGGTTCAGGATCCCCTGGTCCGTTTGAGAAGAACACGCCATCGTAGCCGCCATCAAGTATCGTTTGAGCGTCTGTATCCCAAGGGAGAACTTCAACTTCACAACCCACTTGAACAAGTCCGCGTAAGATACCCCTTTTGATGCCACAGTCAATTGCAGCCACGCGATACTTTGGCGCAGGTGAAGGATCTTTTGCAAAAGCAAAGCGTTCACTATCATCTATAAACTTATAAGGCTTGCTTGTGCTAACAGTGGCAGCCAAGTTTTTCCCCTCTAGCGGCTCAGATGCCCTCACCTTTTCTAGGAGCGACTCGACATCAAAATCGATTGTGGAGATGATCCCTCGCATTGCTCCAAAATCGCGAATATGGCGCGTAAGCTTGCGGGTATCCACTCCCTCAATTGCCACAACACCTTTTTGTTCTAGTAAATCCGGCAGAGCCATCTCGCTTCTAAAATTCGATGGTTCATAGCACATCGAGCGTACAACCAGCCCTTTTAGAGCCATCCCATCCGATTGCATATCAGAGAGATTTACACCGTAATTTCCGATGTGCGGGTAGGTCATAGTTACGATTTGTCCAGCATAAGAAGGATCGGATACAACTTCTAGGTATCCAACCAAGGTTGTGTTGAAACAAACTTCACCTGTAGCCTCACCTTTAGCGCCGCATGCTTTACCGCGAAAAACTTCACCATCTTCTAATACTAAGATCGCAGGTTTTGTGCTCGTTTTGATCTCAATTGCCAAAGCGCTAAACCACCTTTCCATCCTCCATGGTCGCATAGCCTCCAACATATGTATCCGTCGGGCGACCTTTAATCCTCTTTCCTATAAATCCAGAATTTGTAGATCGCGACTCAAAATCATCTGCATCAACGATCCACTCAAGTTCAGGGTCGACGATAGTAAAGTCGGCCACATTACCCTTCTCAAGTTTTAGGGGTTCAAGCCTAAGTATCTTCCGTGGATTAATTGCCATTAGCTCCACCAGACGATTGAAGTCTATAATGCCTGGTGCTACAAGCTCGCTAAGTGCTAGTCCAACAGCAGTCTCTAGTCCTGTCATACCAAATGGCGCAAGCTCAAATTCGGCATCTTTTTCAAAATCAGCGTGTGGAGCATGATCTGTTGCGATTGCGTCGATCGTGCCATCCTTTAAACCCTCTACTAGAGCCTGACGATCCTCTTCGGTTCTAAGAGGAGGGTTTACTTTTAGAGATGTTGGATAATCATCTCCTATTGCATCCTCGGTTAAAAGCAGATGATGTGGAGTTGCTTCACAGGTAACACTTAGTCCCTCGGCCTTGGCACGCCTTACATAATCAAGACCGCGTGCTGTAGTAATGTGTTGAATATGAAGAGGACAACCTGTCAGGCGACTTAGCTCAATATCACGTAAGATCTGTATCTCCTCAGCGATCGCTGGCCATCCCAAAAGACCTAACCTTGTAGAGACAACACCTTCATTTACCTGTCCGCCATCGGATAGTGAATTATCTTGGCAGTGGCTCATTAGTACGCGATTAAATGGAGCAAGATAGTCCATCACGCGACGCATCATACCAGCATCTTGAACTCCGCTCCCATCATCAGAAAATGCAACCGCACCATGATCGACCATATCGCCAATCTCAGACAGGATTTCACCTTTGCGATCCTTTGTGCATGCACCACATGCATATACTCGACATTTTCCGGCGTGCTCTGCAGTGGTCTTTATATATTCAACTGCAACAGCGTTATCGATCGTTGGAGAGGTATTTGGCATACAGCAGACAGCTGTAATTCCACCATGAGCTGCAGCTCTGCTACCAGAAGCAATGTCTTCTTTGTGTTCTAAACCCGGGTCTCTAAAGTGCACATGCAAATCGACAAATCCTGGCATCAAAATCTTTCCCGCTAGATCGCGTTCAACACCTTTTGGCATCTCAAGATCTTTGCCAATCTCAACAATCACTCCATCTCGAACTAACACATCAGCGATGGTGTCAAGACCAACTTGCGGATCTATCAAGCGAGCGTTCTTAAGCATTAAAGCCATCGTCTGTACCCCCTAATAACAGATATAAAGAGGCCATTCTTACCAAGATGCCTGCATAGACTTGATCTAAAATCACCGAGCGATTTGGATGATCTGCCATAAAGCTATCCAACTCAACACCACGGTTGATCGGTCCGGGGTGGCAAATAATCGCATCTGGTTTCATAAGATTGTCACGCTCTTTAGTAAGCCCGTAAAACTTGTTATATTCACGAAGCGTTGGAAATGGCGAGGCTTCGAGGCGCTCTTGCTGAATACGAAGCATATAGACCACATCGAGCTCACCTAGGACGTCATCGAAATTATTTGAAACTCTGTCGATCCCAAGAATGTCTGGCCTAGCTGGAAGAAGGGTACCTGGAGCTACAACCGTAACATCGCTTCCCATAATCTTTAGCGCTGGAATCAAAGACCCGCACACTCTCGAGTGGCTAATGTCTCCCACAATTCCAACCTTTAAGCCTGCAAATGCTTCAAAAGAGCCGATATGTTTCCAGATTGAGTAGAGATCGAGCAGAGCCTGTGTTGGGTGTTGATGTTTTCCATCACCTGCGTCGATAACTTTAACGCCAACCGTATCTGCAATCTTTCTTGGAACACCAGCGTGACGATCTCTTACGACTATCATGTCAATTTTGTATGAACAGAGCGTCTTGATGGTGTCGGATAGACTTTCTCCTTTAACAGTCGATGAGGAGGATCCACCAAAGTTCAAGGTATCGCAGGAGAGCCTTTTTTCTGCCATCTCAAAGGAAGAGCGTGTACGAGTTGAAGGTTCGTTAAACATGTTAACAACGGTAAAACCGCGCAAAGTTGGAACCTTTTTGATGCGACGTTCGTTGATCTCTTTAAAGCGCTCAGCTGTGCGCAGGATGGTGATTAGGTCATCACGACTATATTCCTTGATGTCAATTAGGTGATTGTGAGCGAAAGTCAACTTAGTCACCTCCACTTATTGGAGCAGCACCTGCACGGCCTCCATCTTCAACGCTTAGGATCTCAACCTCTGTTTTGCCATCGACCTCACTTAAGAAAAGTCTAACGTTTTCATTAGAAGCCGATGGAACATTCTTACCAACAAAATCGGGTCTTATCGGCAGTTCTCTATGTCCCCTATCGACCAAGACTGCCAACTCAACTCTCGATGGACGTCCGATATCGATAAGCGCATCAAGAGCGGCGCGGATTGTACGCCCAGTGTATAAGATGTCATCGACTAAGATGACATCTTTGCCATCGATTGAAAATGGAATATCTGTTGAATAGATTTCGGGAGCCAAAAATTGAGTGAAGTCGTCTCGATAAAATGTGATATCAAGCTTTCCGACTGGAACTTTTATACCCTCGATCTCCTCGATTTTGTCGCGCAGGCGCTTAGCTAAAACATCTCCTCTGGTAACAATACCTACCAATGCGATGTTTTGCGCGCCCTTATTTTTCTCGAGGATTTGATGTGCTATGCGAGTAAGCGATCTTTCGATCTCGACGGCATTCATGCAAACCGACTTGATCTTGCCACCTGCTACCATAAGCACCCCTTCCTAATCTTAGGCGTGCAGACAGACCGGCGGCCGCTTAGTTTGACTACATTGTATCTTTATTTAACGTATTTTCGCGTTTCGCCTTGTCGGTCTCTCTGTACCGAATTAAAGGTCTTAAACTTGCTAATTAGTATACACCCTATGTCCATAGTTATTTGTATACAAACTGTTAAATAAATGCAGTTTGTTAAGGGGCGCCGGATTGTGCCCGATTGTGCCGATTGTGTCCGATGCCCCTAAAGATGTTGTCCTGTAGAGGATGTGAGGATGAGCAAAGGGTTCATGCTCAAACAGTCCTGAGGTCGCACAAAACGTCCACTGGACGTTTTGGCTCCTGCGAAAACTGCGCGTGAACCCCCTACTCATCCTCAATCCTTAGATAAGATTCCATGCTCGGCACACTAAAAAGGGCACCAGATTGTCTCCGATGCCCCTTAGTGTTTTGTATAGCTTTGATGTGTCTTAGCTTATTTTCTAATGGTTACCTAGGTTAGAAAGCCTTCATTAGTAATGGTCTAACGTCAGTAATGGCCTTTCACTAGTAATAGCCTTTCATCAGTAATGTGAGTTTAGCTTTCTAGGTTAGGTTCTAGCGAACGTTGCAACACCCCCGGGTGTTTTTTGGGATAAGCTTTAGTCTTTTTTGCCTGTTAGTGATTGTTCATTGGCTACAGTGCGATTTGTCACCGCGAACCTAGGGAATGAAGGTCTTTTAGTCTCTCATGCGCTTCAGGTTCTGCAACTTCCAGAGCGCAACAGGACTTTGCTTAGCAGCTGCCGCCATCTGGATATCGGAAAAGAGCAGTGCGGGACGATAGTCTCCAGCAGCAAAGAGTTCAAGGTACTTTTGCTCGCTATCAGTACGCGGCAGAACGCGCCTTTCTATAAACCGCTCGGCGTTCACAATGAGTTTCTGGAGGGTTGGACGCTCGTCTGATGCTCGCAGCATGGGAAGAAGTTGGCTTTCCAGCTCTGCTTCCTTATCGAAAAATCTCTCTGTGCGACCTTCAAAGGGTTGGGGAAAGCGCGCCGAAAGAGAGGCGTAGTAGAGCATTACTTGATGAACGAGGGTTTCGTAGTCCTTGTCGGCATTGGCAAGCACACCTTCGAGGCTACAAACGTCGTAAAGGTCGCGTATCTTCACCCTGTCAAAGAGCGCCTTAACCTTACCGCCAGCAAGTTCTGCGTCGCTAA